>JAGLHQ010000005.1 GCA_023143375.1 Planctomycetota bacterium | reverse complement strand
TTCTCCATCGCTTCGTTGGCAGATGCCGCATCATTTAAAGAGATACCTGCAAAAGGATCCGTCGATGGTTCTTCGCCGTCTTCAGGGTTTAAGTCGATTATTCCAAACAGCGGATTACCGTTAAACTCCGTGCTGTTAGAAATCCATGCGTACTCCTCTTTGAGCTGCTCGAACTCATTATTCATGATATTGCGTTGAGTCGCAGAATAGGTTCCCGTCGCTGCCTGGTTTGCGAGCTGCTGCATTCGCACCAACGTATTTTGCATTGCCCCGAGGGCCCCCTCTTTGGTCTGGAGACTGCTTAGAGACAGCTCGGTATTCTTCGATTGCTGACGCAAAGATGCGATATCGCTTTCAAACTGGCTTGCGATGGCAGAACCGGCAGGATCGTCGGCAGCGCTGTTGATACGCAACCCGGAGGACAAGCGCAAAAGGGATCTGGAATATGCACCCATATTGATATTGAGGTTGCGTATTGCATTGCTTACCATCAAATTGTTTCGCAGCGACATCATCATTCCGGCGACCCTTTCAAGCTCGTTATTTAGCGATATCGGCACAAACCCGCTTTGTCTTAATTAAAACCGGCCCAGCGTCCTATAACCCAAAAAGTTCGGGCATATTTGGTAAAAACATGTATAATCACTGTCGGATAACTAACTGTTAATATTCGAAACGGGAGTATTTAGATGCAGACACGGAGACAGTTTCTAAAAAAAGCATCCATCACAGCCGCTTCACTAAGCGCAATTTCAATGCTGACCAGCGGATGCCAGGAATATCTGGCAAACAACTCGTCAAAGAGAAAACCTAACATTGTCTACATTCTTGCCGACGATCTCGGTTACGGCGACGTTTCCTCTTTTAATGAGAACGGAAAGATCAATACCGAAAATATTGATTCTATCGCCAAAGCCGGCATGGCTTTTACCGATGCGCACTCAGGCTCAGGCGTCTGCACCCCAACACGTTATGGAGTTATCACCGGAAGATACGCTTGGCGAACCCATTTGAAACGCGGCGTACTTGGCGGATGGTCGAAACCGTTGATAAAGCCTGACAGAATGACAGTCGCTTCGATGTTGAAAGAAAACGGATACAACACCGGTTGCATAGGCAAATGGCACCTCGGATGGCAATGGCATCTAAAGAACAAAGACGCAAACACCGACGACTGGATGATGGATGCAAAGAACGTTGACTTTAGCAAGCCGATTACCAACGGGCCGCGGACTCGCGGATTCGATTATCATTTCGGCATCGCAGGCTCGCTGGATATGACGCCGTATGTCTATGTAGAAAACGGTATGCCGACCGCTGTCCCCGACAGGATAATAGACGGATCGGACGGACAACGGTTCTGGCGCAAAGGAGCCATCTCTCCTGATTTCCAGATCGATGATGTCCTGCCGAAAATAACCGAAAAGGCGGTCGGCTTCATCGAAAGACAATCGAAGGACAAACCGTTCTTTTTGTATTTCCCGCTAACCGCCCCGCACGTGCCGCTGGTGCCGACCGAAGAATTCAAAGGCAAAAGCGGACTAAACGCATGGGGCGACTTTGTCCTGCAGGTCGACTGGACCGTCGGGCAAATACTAAAAACATTAAAACAAAACGGTTTTGATAAAAATACGCTGGTTATATTAACAAGTGACAACGGCCCAACGCCGAAAGCCGATTTCAAAACGCTTGAGAAAAAAGGCCATGACCCAAGCGGTATTTTCAGGGGAGCAAAAGCCGACGTATACGAAGGCGGGCACCGAATACCGTTCATTGCAAAATGGCCAGGCAAGATCAAACCCGGCTCTACGAGCGATGAAACCATCTGCCTTACGGACCTGATGGCAACCGCTGCCGATATCGCAAACTATAAGCTGCCCGACAATGCAGGCGAAGACAGCGTAAGCATACTGCCTGTATTGCTTGGGGAAAAACACAGCAAACCGCTTCGAGAAGCGACGGTACACCATTCTATGAACGGCAGCTTTTCAATCCGTAAAGGAAATTGGAAACTCTTGCTCTGCCCCGGCTCAGGCGGCTGGAGCAAACCGCGACCGGGAAAAGATTCGATGAAGGGATTGCCTCCGATCCAGCTATACGATCTTGAAAAAGATATTAAAGAAACCAATAACCTGCAGGATAAGTATCCCGAAAAGGTCAAAGAGCTAACCGCCCTGCTCCAAAGTTATGTTGACGCCGGCCGAAGCACCCCCGGAACAAAACAAAAAAACACCGGCAAAACGCCAATAATGAAAAAGAAGAACACAAGGAAGTAACATTGATATAATCATAAAGGTATTAATATATGAAAATTCCAAAGTATATGAAAAGTTGCCCTGAGAAGAAAGGCAAACTTGAAATCCAACTTCAAGTGCATGATGGAGCATTTCCTGAGATAGATATTATTGGTGACCCTGAAGGTTTGCAGTACCTTGCTTCATTGCTAAACTGGTTAGCTGGAGTTGACCAATGCGAAAACGATGATCCAGTTGGAACCAGAGAACATATACATCTTCATCGTAATTGCCAACTTGGAGATTGTTCTTGTGAAGTTGTCTTAACGAGAGCAGATGCCAAAGGAACGGGTGAGTTGCCTGATTTTATGAAATAAGTATGTTCTTTTGTAACAGTTTAAATTGGAAATGTTAGCTAACAGTCCAGGCAAAACGCCAATAATGAAAAAGAAGTAAAAGGAAAAAAAAGGAACCACGAATTAACACTAATCAACACGAATGATAATAAATAATATATTAGTGTGCATTCGTGTCCATTAGTGGTTCCTTAGTTAATAAAATAGAAAAGAAATATTAGAAGACAGGAACGTATCATGCAGACACGAAGACAATTTCTAAAAAAGGCATCCCAAACAGTAGCCTCGCTAGGCGCAATTTCAATGCTCACCGGCGGCTGTACAGAAAACCTGACAAGCGGATCGTCAAATAAAAAACCTAATATCGTCTACATCCTTGCAGACGACATGGGTTACGGCGACGTGTCCGGCATTAACCCCAATGGCCAGATCAATACCAAGAACATCGACTCGATCGCCAGCGGCGGCATGGCTTTCACCGATGCGCACTCAGGATCAGCCGTCTGCACCCCAACACGCTACGGCGTGGTAACGGGAAGATATTCATGGCGAACACACATGAAACGCGGCGTACTTAACGGATGGTCAAAACCGCTGATAAAACCTGACAGAATGACCGTCGCTTCGATGTTAAAAGCCAATGGTTACAACACCGGCTGTGTCGGTAAGTGGCACCTTGGTTTGGGATGGCATCTTAACAACAAAGACGCAGATACAGAAGACTGGAAGCTGGATAAAAAGAACGTTGACTTTACAAAACCCGTAACCAACGGACCGACTGCTCGCGGATTCGATTATTATTTCGGCATCCCAGCCTCACTGGATATGGTTCCGTATGTCTACGTCGAAAACGACCTGGCCACAGCCGTTCCCCATAGAATAATTGACAAAGCCGGCGGCAAAGCGTTTTGGCGCAAAGGACCGATCTCGCCGGACTTCAAACACATTGATGTCTTACCGAAGCTAACAAAAAAAGCAGTCGGTTTCATCGAAAGGCAGTCAACCGACAAACCTTTCTTTTTGTACTTCCCGCTGACGGCGCCGCACAAACCCATAATGCCCGCCAAAGAGTTTCAGGGCAAAGGCGGTCTCAACGAATGGGCTGACTTTATCCTGCAAGTCGACTGGACAGTAGGCCAGGTACTAAAAGCTCTAAAGCGAAAAGGCCTTGAAGACAACACGCTTATCATATTTACAAGCGACAACGGAGCGACGCCGGGCGCCGATTTTGCCTTCCTGGAAATACACGGACATGATCCAAGCTATGTCTTTAGAGGACACAAAGCCGACATATTCGAAGGCGGCCACCGAATACCGTTCGTCGCAAAATGGCCCGCGAAGATCAAACCCGGCACCACAAGCGACGAAACGATCTGCCTTACAGATCTAATGGCAACCGCCGCCGACATCGTCGACTATAAACTGCCCGACAATGCAGGCGAAGACAGCGTAAGCATCCTGCCCGCCCTGCTCGGAAAAACCAAAACCCTCAGAGAAGGCACCGTCCACCACTCAGCACACGGAGAGTTTTCGATACGCAGCGGCAAGTGGAAGCTCATACTCGCCGCCGGCTCAGGCGGATGGAGCTATCCGCGCGATGACAGGCCAAAAGATATAAAAGGCTTCCCCCCGGTACAGCTCTACGATCTTGAAAAAGACATCGAAGAAACAACTAACTTGCAGGCCAGGTATCCCGAAAAAGTAAAACAGCTAACCGCCCTGCTCCAAAGTTATGTAGACAAAGGCAGAAGCACGCCAGGAAAAAAACAACAAAACGAAGGGCCAACGCCAATAACAAAAAACAAGTAAAGGGGAATTATTATGCCGACAGCAAAAGATATTATAGTCAAAAAACCCGACGATCAGGAAATCTCAACCTGCAAACAATGGCCGATCTGGGAATGCGAAAAAAGCACCTTTGATTGGGACTACACGCAAAGCGAAACATGCCTGCTCCTCGAAGGTGAGGTCACAGTCACCGACCGCCCCGCCGGCGAAACTTCCGTAACCTTCGGCCCCGGCGATATGGTGACTTTCCCCAAAGGACTTGCATGCATCTGGCAGATAACAAAAGACGTCAAAAAACATTACAACTTTTCATAACGAAAACAAATTATAAAGGCTTACGAAAAATGAAAAAAGATCACATGCCTAAAAAAAGCTTGATCCTAATTTGTCTGCTGTTGATAAACGCAAGCATCTGTGCACAAAGCGTCTTCGACCAGGCGCCCAGTGCGACATTGGAAAACTCCGTCGTTATGATACGAAGCGTCGCTCAGGGCTTCGACTTCATAACGCCATGGAAGCAAATGTCAATGGGACAGGGAACCGGTTCCGGGTTCGTCATCGAAGGCAACCGAATACTCACCAACGCACACAACGTCAGTAACAACAAATACATCGAAGTAAAAAAACAGAACATCGCAAAACGCTATCCCGCAAAAGTAGAATTCGTCGCCCACGACTGCGACCTTGCGATCATAAAAGTTTTAGACGAAATATTCTTCGACTCGACCGCCCCGCTTCAGATCGGTGGCATACCGAAAGTAAACACAGCCGTTAACACTTACGGATTCCCGCTCGGCGGAAAACAGGTCTCGGTCACAAAAGGCGTCGTCAGCAGAATACAAATGGACGTTTACGCCCACACGCGCGCCGACTCGCACCTCGTAATACAAACAGACGCAGCAATAAACCCCGGCAACTCCGGCGGACCCGTTCTTCAGGACGGCAAAGTCGTAGGCGTCGCTTTCCAGGGCCTCTCCATCGCCGAGAACATCGGCTACATGATACCGACAACAGTAATTGACCACTTCCTCAAAGACATCGACGACGGAACTTATGACGGCTTCGGCTCGGTCGGATTCATCTTCAATCTTTCCCTTCACAACAAAAGCTACGCCGAATACCTAAAGGTGCCATTCGCTCAGCAGGGAGTGATCATAACCGACGTACTGATCAACAGCACCGTAGAAGACGTCCTGAAGAAAAACGACGTGCTGATAAAAGTCGACGACTATCCCATCGACAACGACGCAATGATAAAAATATACGGCCTAACACTTCACATGTCGGAAGCCATCGAGCAAAAACAGCTTGGCGAAACCGTAGAACTCCAGTTCTACCGCGACGGACAATTAAAAAACGCAACCGCAACGGTAGCACTAAACAGAACCGTACTGGCCTACTGGAGGCTCTTCGACGAACCCCCGAAGTATTACGTCTATGCGGGACTGACATTCGTTCCGCTCAGCAGAAATTTCCTGGAGAACTGGGGCTCGGAATGGATAACGGACATACCGTTCTACCTGCGATACCTGTTCCACAACTCAACCCAGCTAAACACCGACAGGGAAAGAAAAGAATACATCGTCCTCTCCGAGGTGCTTCCCGATGACGTCAACGCATACTGCGGCCGATACAAAAACAAAGTCGTCGAATCGATAAACGGAAAAACGATCAGGTCCGCGCAAGATGTGCAAACAGCTTTCGAAACAAACTCCGGAAAATTCTGCACAATAGAGTTCATGGGAAGCTCCACAGCATTGATACTCGACAACGAAAAAGCAAAACAACGACACCCCGAAATACTGAAAAAATATAACGTGCCCGCACAAACCAATATGGAGACTAACTTATGAGTTATAAGGCAACGATAACAACACTGACAGCACTTGCGTTTTTAACGATCGCAGGATGCACGGAAACCGCTGCCGTTAAAGAAAACGGACGACTCGATCTTAGCGAACAGATGAAAAGCTCGGCTGTGTTTCTAAGCATCTCAGCCGCCCCTTACGTCCAGGTTCAGCCGTGGAAATATTCCGACATCGCACAAAGAATAGGCGCAGGAATTGCCGTCGGCCCATACCAGGTCATCACCCCGGCTAAGAACATCGTTGACGCAAGACTCATAAAGGCCCGCGTCTTCGGCCAGAACGAATACATCCCGACCAAAATAAAACTCATCGATTATGAAACAAACCTCTGCCTCATCGAGCTTGACAAAAACGCAATGGCCACCCCGCTTGTGCCCGTTGAATTCATCGCCGACTATTCAAAAGGCGAAGAGCTAACGTACTACTGGCTCCCGGCCTCAGGCAATCTCGCCACCGGAAGGGGCTACCTCAGCAAAGCCGAAGTGCAAGGCTCGCAAACCTCATACGCGTCATACATGCAATTCGTTCTAAGCAACACGTCAAAACAAACGTCCATCGGACAGATATTTTTCAACGGAAAAAAAGCCATCGGCATCGCATGTTGGACAAACGACAAGGGCGAAGCAGGCCTGATACCGTCGGCGACAATAAACAGGTTCCTAAAAAGCGCGCAACAGCCGCAATACGCTTCGATACCCGTTGGCGGATTTGCCATCTCGCCCCTGCTTGACCCCGCCATCAGAAAATACCTGAAGATGCCCGAGGACCTGACGCACGGCGTATACATCGAAAAAGTCTTTAACCTCGGAACCGCCTCCGACATCCTGCAAAAAGACGATTGCCTGCTTGCTATTGACGGCAACCAGATAGACGCTTATGGCCGATTCGTTCATCCGCAGTTCGAGCAAACATCATACAGGCACCTCATCGCAGGCAAAAATATAGGCGAGCAGATCGCGTTTACCGTTTGGCGCGACGGAAAAGAAATACAGTTGCAGGCCGTCGCAAAAACCTTCAAAGCAGACAAGATGCTGATCCCATTCTACGAATACGACAAACAGCCGCAATACATGATCGTCGCAGGCTTCATCTTCCAGAAACTATCACGAGACTACTTCGCAATGTGGGGCAACGATTTCGCAGGCAAGGTAGGCCCGCACATCTATAACTACTATAGAAATGACGCCTATAAACCCACCGATAAACGCAGGGATATCGTGATCCTAAGCTACGTCCTCCCAGCCGACATCAATCTCGGCTACCAGAAACTCGCACAGCTAGTCGTCAAAACAGTCAACAGCCAGGAGATAACCGGAATAAAAGACATGCAGCAAGCGCTCGCGATAGAGAACGATTCAAAGTTCCACGTAATAGAGTTCGAGATGGATCAGCCCACCCTGGTAATCCCAAAAGACGAATTGCAAGCCGCTGATATGAAGATCGCACAAACCTACGGAATAACCCAACTGGCCCACATAGAATGATAGATAAAAAAAACGCCTGCACTGCAGGCCGCAAAATCATTTAACCCTCTCAATTCATTGAGGGGGTCTGTGTTTTATTCGCGATCAAAATTGAACCTGCCCTGCCCTACTTGTCATCCCAGCGAAAATTTATACCTTAGGTACCCAGGTCTTTGGCCGGGGTGCTGTTAATAATTTCACTCTTAATTCTCTACCCGTTATTTTAATACCAACTTGCTTGCCACATCCAGCTTTCAGCAAAATTCGCAAAGTCTGTCAAGTTAACATTGCCGTCAAGATTATAATCAGCGGCATTACTGTCGCTGCCGGCCTCCCACGTAACGCTTCCGTTATTGGTTAGGCCGCCCTGGCAGATCACCCTGCCGCCGGTCATTGCAATCGTGCCATTGTTTACAACGGCTCCGGTGATTAAAACGGTCCCATCGCTTACTGCCAAACTCGCACCTGCACCGATTGTAACGTCACCGATTATATTTGTCGATCCTGTAAGACTTACCACCGCCCCGTCTTCAATTACAAGGTCGCCGCTAATCGCCCCAAAACCTTCTAAGCTCGCTCCTGACTGTTGCCTTATTTCTACAGCACTTAGCGTACCGTCATACATTCTTATAATACCAGCCGGGTTGTTGATGAGATTACCGTTAAATCCAACACCGCCTTCTGCATTGACTACTATTTCTCCGGCATTGTTTATATCTGCTGCTGCGTTAACGAACAGGGAACAAAGAGCAGAGTTTTCCAGTTTCCCGTCATTGCTCAGTTCTCCGCCGCTATAAAGAACAAGAGTTCCGTTAGACGCCTTGATAACACCGTCATTGCTTAATGAAACTTCTGCAACAACTCCTCCCGAACCTCCGACTCCCGAGCCGCTTTCATTGCTGAAGGTATCATCAGAAACACAAACTCCATTACGAAGCTCAATATTACCATTATTGACAAACGCCCCTTCCGTCCAGATATCGCTGTTCCAGATCACTACCATGCTCCCGGCGTTTCGAACCTCATCTGCATCATTGTAAGACTCTACTTGAACCATACCGCCTGTAGGGTTATACAAAATCCCTTCAAGCTCGACCCTGTCAATTGTTATTTCGCCGCCTACCGCATTAGTTATGTCACCGTCTATCTCAATCTCATATAAGTCTATCTCATTGTCCGTTGTATTCGTAATGTCAGCTATTATCTCAAATGCGTCTCTTCCTTCTACTTCCATAAATCCATGGTTCGTGATGCCGTTGATTACCGTTAGCTGAACCCAGTCGGAACTCCAACTGTCAATGCTCGTCTCGTCTCCATAAACATCAATGCTGTCGACCATCGTGTGGCTTTCAACATTAACACCTACTTCTCCTGTCCCGGAATCGATTGTAACTGCGTAAGTATCACCGCTGCCGTCGTTGTTGTCAGGTACAATAGTGGGCGTCCAGTTTGATGATTGATCCCACCCGCCAAATCCGGCATTCCAGCTCACCGCAACCTGCCCGCCATAAATGTTAATTGAGCATAAAATAACCGACATTAAAATGAAAATTCTCTTAGACATGACACATCCCCTTCAAAAAAATGATTTTATATCCTCTTGGTCACCTACCAAGCAGGCCTACCTAAATACCACAAATTGCCTGTTTTGTCAAGCGAATTTGAAGGCTCCAGAAATTAATGGCGGATTATGCATGATTTCCTTGCCCTCCCTACTTTTCAATACTAATAACCGTATCTAACAAGGCGCAACTAAAGACCCCGTAGGGGGTGTTGAAAAACCTCTATCTGTTGTAAATTTGTTTCATTACTGTCATCAAAACAGCTTTTACATGCCTTTACGTGGCGATAGAAATTTTAAAACAACTACATTCGTATCGTTTCGGACTTTTTCAACACCCCCCGTAGGTCTTTTCCGGGGGTTTAGGCAATTTAAGAACTCGGCTATCAGCTTTAGCTGTATTTTAAAGAAAAGTTAGATAAATATCCAACTTTCTTCTTGAATCCCGGAAATTCCATGGTATAATACAACGTGCATCAGCCGGAGGCTGAAGATAGCTTTACGCCAGTAGAGACCCAGCAGGGTCAAGGAGATCATATCTCGCCAGCAGGCAGTTCTTTAAAATCTAAATATAGTCCTCTGCGATATCTGCGCCCTCAGCGGTAAAAAATGGATTAAATCATAGGTATTAAGGCTTGAACCCAAAATGGTAAATTATGCAAAACAAACCCAATTTAATAATCACAAAATCGACATAAGCCAAGCAATAACAATGAATTAAGGAGATAGCTAAAAAACGCCAAAAAAAACAAACCCAATTTCACGCACAAACGAATTCGAAATGGGACACTAAATTTATTACAGAAATGCACATAACAAGCAAACGAATCGAGATATTACCTACCTCAAGGTAGAGCAAAATTGAATAATAGCGCAAAAACGGTACACTTTTGATACAGGTTGGAGGGCAAAAAATTATATCCCAAAAAGAAACATGTTAGATTGTATTACAACTAACAAGCAATGTCCGCAACCGCCCTACCGCAGGCGACATAAAACAATAATCAATAGTAAATATCGAAGATCCGCCTCTGGAGGAGAAAATAATAAATTAAAAGTGTTCCACGTGAAACACCCCCTGCCGTTTCGCTCGCGATGCGAGCGCGTTTCACGTGAAACACAAACACAATAATAAATAATAAATAATAAATTAAAAAACTTCTGGCAACTACAACGGTTTTGTGCTAAACAAGAGCACGTAAAGGAACTTTTGAATTCGAAGGAGCGAAACTATGGCAAAAAAAGAAAAACGCAGACACCTTGGCAGGGGACTTGAATCACTCTTAAGGCCTACCATTGGCAGCGTCGAAAGCGACGACTTAACCGCAGAAACCACCGAAAAAATAGAGTTCCCACCTGACATCGAGGCAAAAAACGCCATCCAGCACGTCCCAATGGATATGATCGAGCCAAACCCGTATCAGCCGAGGATGACCTGGAACGATGCAGAGCTAAACGATCTGTGCGAATCCATCAAAGCTAACGGCCTGATACAACCGATATTGCTTCGCAAAACCGAAACAGGCTTCCAGGTGATAGCAGGCGAAAGACGCCTCCGTGCGTCGAAGCTGGCAGGACTCGAAAAGATAAACGCCCTCGTCAGGGATGCATCCGACGAAGAGATGCTCGAGCTGGCGCTTGTAGAGAATATCCACCGCACAAACCTCAACCCCATCGAAAGGGCACTTGCATACCAAAGGTACCAGGAAGCATTCGATCTGAATCAGACAGAAACCGCAAAACGCCTTGGCGAGGATCGCTCGGTTGTCGCTAACTACTTACGGCTACTGGGCTTACCGAAAGAGGTCAAGGAAATGTTAGTAGGTGATCAACTGTCAATGGGCCACGCAAGGGCGATACTCGCCCTGCCGACTCCTGATTTGCAAGGAAAGCTCGCCGCCCGCGCAATGACAGGCAGGCTGAGCGTCCGAGAGGTCGAAAAGCTGGTCCGCCGATCCCTGGAGGGCAGCCCCGCAGAACCAAGGCCGGAAAAGGTACGCCCGGCAAACATCATCGATCTCGAGAACAAGCTAAAAAGTGTTCTCGGCACAAAGGTCCAGATCAACACACGCAAAAACAGCAAACGCGGAAAGATCATAATCGAGTTCTATTCCCTCGACGAGTTTGATCGGCTTACCGCCAAGATGGGACTTGAGCAGGCCGCCGACGTTTGATCGTGACCGAAATCACAAGCAGGGAAGGGGCGTTATTTCGTATGATGTCCGCTGATAATATGCACGTAAGTTGCGATGCTCAATACGAGCATAAGGCGAAATAGCTGCGTGTAACTTGCGATGTACAAAGGGTTTGCGTGAAAAGGGTTCGCGCAAGCGATTATATTGAAAGTGTTGCGGAGCCAGTCTTAACGTAAGTTATCGCAACTAAATGAGTTATGTTTGCGGGGCCAGTCTTAACATAAGTCATTGCAAATAAACGAGTTGTGTTTTATGGTAGCAGGGCGATCACTCTGAGAATTCTGCTGCTTGTTCGGGAACCGCGGTATTAGCGTCGGCATCGGCTTGGGCTAAGTCGGCGGCTTCCTGAGCGGCGGCCTGGTTTCCGAGCCCCTTATTTTGCATGGAATACGCGTTTACAATACTAATAAGACGATGTATCTTCTCCCTGCCTTCGCTTGAAGCTTCCAGGCCCAGGAACTCAACGGCGATATTTAGTCTGCCGGTTTCATCGCACTGGCTAAGGCGATTGATCTTGCCTTCAAGGATTATTGGTTTTTGGTAGTACGTCGGTGTAAATTGGAGCCCGAGGTATTGATTTTGATTGAAATGCCGGCTTGAATCGGCTTTTATGGACATCATAAGCCCGCCCGCCGATAGATCGACTAAGTTTGCCTGCCAGTAAACCTCGTTGGGTGCGTCGATTTGACAGTCGTTATATCCGCGATGCCAGAGCGTTACGTTTACGTTCATAGACATTGGCGCCGCAACTCGATAGTATGCTCTCCGCTGCATCATCTCTATTCTGTCAGGAAGGGCAAGTGTGTAACTCTTGTTTGCATCGCCATTTATGTCCTGCCCAATTGCGGTTACATGTGTTTCAAAGATATACTTTATGTACTCGAACTTCAGTGAGACACCGACCGGCTGATTAACGGGCAGCGACGCAACACCGTTTTCGATTTCTGTGATCATCCCAATTTCCAAGCCGTCGCCGGTAACTTCGGATAAAGTTGAATTTGCGATCTGCCATCTTCCATCCTTGAGATAGCTGATCACAGCAGGACTATTGTCGTCTGCGGCATCACAAAGGAGTTGGACGGCCTGATCGAGTTTGAGCAGTTGCGATTCTTTCATATTTCACCTCATGCAGCATTAATATATCTCCTCATGGCTAATCGGCATAAAAACACAATATCTTGAAATAAATACCGATAGTTTTCATTTAGTTCGGAGTTATGGATCTAGCTATCTTGCGTATAGTCCTGATAGATCGGGGTTTTGGCTAACGCTTTGAAAAGGACGCCTGTTGCGTCGCCGGCCCTCCATCTTCGTTGAAACTTTGGCGTGACAGGTCGGCTGGTTGGGTTTCGGCCAGGGCCGGTTTGTCACGGCCAAACAAAGTTTGTCCATGTCATGATGACATCGATCCGGGTTTGTTTGACGGATTAAAATAATTGCCAAACGCGGTATCAGGAATCTTGCAAAAAAGAACGAATCAATTAGAATGTATGCCTATCTTATGAAGAAGAAATCATTTAAAACGAAATATTCGCTTGCGGAAGTTGCGCTGTTTATTATTTTTGCGTTTAGTCTGCTGGCCGGCCATCTGCTCGTTATCCGGCGTCAGGCGATCAAACTTTCCAAGCCTCACGTTCTGGATTTTGCGGGGGTCTCGGTATCGGTTCCGGCTGGCGAAGGGTGGAGCAGCCACGGTTCATGGCAGTTTTATAATGACGATAGCGATATAATGCTTACCGCCCAGCTTTCTGTAAAGGGCAATATCGTTGCGGTTGTTCAGTGGCGATACGTCATCGCCCCGGAAAAGACGACCACGTTCCGTCTTCTTTCCAAGCGTGCGGCTGTCGGCGGTGCCGATAAAATAAAGACCGGTCAATACAGCGTTAAAAACGCACTGATCGAATGGGCGCATGCCAAGGTGCCCGGCGGAATACGCGACGTATTTTTCGGTGTCGCCTACCTTGGCAACGAAAGGGCGATTGAGATAGAAGCGATGGCACCGTCGGATCCTGAGCTTGCAAAACAGATATTCGCGAAAGTTTGCAAGAGCCTTAAATACGAACCGAACGAACTTATCAAAAAGGGCGAAAAGTATATCGCTTCTGTAAAGGATGCGGGCGTCGCGTCTTTGATCGAGAGGGATACGAGCCTGTCGTGGGAGCGAGTTTACATATTTGACAGGCCCGAGAAAGATGCGTCGGGGTATTTGCTTGAGGTGTTTAATGAAGAGGCGGAAGCCGAAGATAAAAAAGTAATACAGAGCGATACGCGCAGTTATATTGCACATGGCGACAACTGGATCAAGAAGGATACTTTTTTTAAGTGCGACGATAGGTTCGATACGTTCTTTCAGCAAACAAGGATCGAGCGGTCGGATAATGCCAAGGTGCCGATCACCGTGATCGAACAAACTTCCGACGGGGTCCTCAAGGGCGTAAGCGAAGCGTTTTTGAAAGACAAGTATTATGAACCCGGCAAAAACGCTGTTCCGGAAATACTTTTAGATTCGATATTGGCAAGCTTTATTGGCTGTGAGTATGACGAAATGATCGTTGATATTGTAAGGGGCGAATGCCTTATCGTCCCTGCCTTTGTTTCTAAGCTGTCCGAGATGCAAGCCCGGCAGCTTGACAAACGGGCTATGTACGGCATCCGCGTAGAGCATCTTGATGCGAAAAAGAAATTCGATGAAATACTTTTCGACGAGAACAAACAGATCATAAGAAAAATACGAAAGAACCTGCATGTGCACTCCTGGGAAAGAAGCGACAGGGGAACACTTATAGAGAAATTTAAAATTAAATAGTTATTAGTCGGTAGTTCGGAGTTCGGAGGAAAAAAGGGTTAGCCACGAATACCTAGGGCATAAATTAACACCAATGAGCACGAATTATTCCTGCTGCGCAGGATAAAAGGTTATTTTGGCCACAGAGGCCACAGAGGATAAAGAGAAAAGAAAGAAAAAGAAACGGAATGATGAAAATGGTTTCAGGAATATTTTTTTGATAAACATTATTGGGGAGTTATCGATGAGAATGAAAAATATATTAATTACCATCTTGCTGATCACATCAACGGCGGCTGTTGCCGAGAACAGCCCTGCTACGAACAAATTGTTAACGGCGTGTCAGCTTAACGATCTTGACCAAGTAAAGCTGCTTCTTGAGAAAGAAGTGGATATTAACGGAACCGATCCGTTTGGTTATTCAAGTTTGTATTATGCCGTCACTAAGGGCAATAAAGAAATGATCGATTTGCTTTTGAAAAGTGGTGCTGACATCAATCAGCAGGTCGGGGAGTCATTCGATACAGATAGAAGCAGTTTAAAGCCGGCGATGATTTGGCCGGGAGAGTTTAGAAAGAATGTAGATATTAATGTTACCGATAGGGAAGGTATTCCGCTTATATGTTACGCCATCCGTTCGGAAAATTTTGAAATATTTAAGCTCCTGATAGATAGCGGCGCCGATCTTAATAAGCGTTATGAATTTGTCCCTGATTTTACGGGTATGCTTCTTCATGCTGCGGTAGGGATGAATAATATTAAGGTGGCAACTTATTTACTCGATAATGGCGTAGACCTTGAGGCAAAAACCGACTGGAATAATACTCCCTTTCTTATAGCAGCAGCCCAAGAGGATTTCGAAATGGTTAAGCTTCTTGTTGAGCGTGGTGCGTATATTCATGCCACAGGTAGATTTTCACGGAATGTTTTTCACGATGAGTATACCAGCGATAAAATCCTTAGGTATCTTCGCAAAATAGAAAAGGAAACGCTTCAAGCCGAACCGGAGTGGTGTAGTTTTCTGAAAAAGGAATATAGTTATGGGTACAGATCTATAAAAGTTGATCTTAGGGGGATTGAAGAGTATATAGAAAACGGTGGCGATGTCGAGGGAGTTGACGATACGGGCAGTACGCTTCTGTATTATATGGCTAAAAGCGGAGGCAGGAAAACTGATACTATGGCCAGGCTTGTCGAAGACCTGGGTTTAGATGTTAATGCTTCAAATTTGGAGGCAAGGACACCTTTGCATCAGGCGGTTGAGTATAAAAATTTGTTAAATGTAAAATATCTTATCGATCACGGCGCAGGTGTTAATGCCATGGACAATGGCCTTAGCACTCCGCTAATACTTATAAGCCTAGGCACTGTAAACGTCGGCGGAGATGAAAGTAAGGAGTTTGCGATAGGCAAGTTTCTTATAGAAAGCGGAGCAGAGGTCGATGCACAAGATATTCACGGGAAGACGGCTCTTTGTTATCTCGCAAGCGATAGTCTTGGAATTCTTACCGAACTTATTAACTTGTTGATCGAAAACGGAGCCGATGTTAACCATAGGACAATTAACGGTCAGACTCCGCTGCATAATGCAGCGGAGAACTCGATAGCTGAAATGGTGCAAATTCTTCTTGAAGCAGGGGCCGATCCTACATTAAAAGATCTTAATGGAGAGATTGCACAGGATGTTATAGCATATGATCCACAGAAAAAGCGTGATGTGTTTTACAAGTACAAAAAAGATGTTACTGTTCTTGAGGCGATTGTGAATTCCCAGTTTGAGATTCTGGAAAAACTTATTAAAGACGGCAAGGATATCGATGCTGTAGATAAAGATAACGAGTCTGCGACGGGGCTTATCATTGCTGCTAAAGACGGTGATATTGAAAAAACGAAAAAGCTGCTAGAGCTTGGCGCTAACATCAATGCGCAGGACGAAGACGGAAATACAGCGTTGCTTTACGCCGCCAGGGATGGCGATAATGACATGCTCAGGTTATTAATGGATTCCGGTGCGGATGTAAAGATTACGAATAGACAAGGGTATAACGCATTGGGGTTTGCTGTTTATCGCGACAGATTTCGAACGATACAGATAATCACAGACTACTATCCTGATCTTGAAGAAGCAAACCCGTCTACGAAATCTCCAGTGGTAGTATCAGAAAAAGAACAGCTTGGCGAGGAATCTGTCAGGGTAAAGACGCGTCCTTCGGAAGAAGAAGCGAAAGCGATGATGATCCAGGATATGGTCAAGCAGATCGACAAGCCGTTGCATAAGGCGGTGTTGACGGGGGACATTGATGGTGTTAAAAGGTTGGCCAACAAAGACACCGTTAACGAGCTTGACAATATGAATACTGCGCCGCTTATGTATACAACTCTTTCAGGAAATGCGGAGATCATAAAACTGTTGCTCGATTCTGGTGCCGATGTGAACATTCAGGGCCAGGGAGGAGTGACGGCATTACACGGTTCGATTTTTAACGGGCAAAAAGATGTTGTTAAACTGCTTCTCGATGCCGGGGCTGATCCGTCGCTTGAGGTGATGGGCGGCATGAATGTGTTGGCGGCGGCTGAGATGTCAGAGCAGGATGAGATCGCCCAAATGATCAAAGATAAGTATCCGGACCTGACGGCTGATATAGAGAAATACAAAGCTGCCGTCGAACAACAAATGAAAGAATTCGAGCTGGAGATGCAAAAGCATGGTGAAGAATTTGAAAAGCAGGTTGCTGATATGGAAGTCGAGCAGGATGCGTTTTTCAAACAAATGATAGCCGAAAGGCTTGCCGAGCCTTCTGGCAGTAAGTTTCATATTGCTGTTATCAAAGGTGATGTTGAAAAAGTCAAAGCTATGATCGATAAAGGCAGCGATGTAAACGGCCTGGATGAAGAAGGCAGGGGCGCACTTGATTACGCAGTAGAGATGGGCGATCTTAAGATGCTTAAGCTGCTTATCGAAAACGGAGCAGATATTAATAAGATCAATCAAGATAAAGGGAGATTTGATTCGGGCATAGTGACAGACCAAGGTCATGAGCCTGGGAAAAAAGCGGGTTTTGGAGTGCTGCACTATGCGGCGTGTTTGGAAAATGAAAATATTGAAATAACAAAATATCTTATAAGCAAGGGCGCCGATCTAAACGTTAAGAATATTGAGCTTGGGCTGCCGCCAATTGTAATAGCGTTATACAACAGTAACCACGAAACAGCGAAGGTGCTTGTTGAGGCTGGGGCGGAGTTAAACTATAAGCCTATGTATAGCGACAGCAAAGAAAACATAATCCACTACGCAGCTAGAAGGGGTCGTGTCGACCAGATCAAAATGTTGCTTGAGCTTGGGATCGATATCGAGACAAAAGACGAAGAAGGTAACACGCCTTTGTTGTCGACAGGTAAACCGGATATGCTGGTGTTCCTTATCGAGCAGGGAGCAGATATTAACGCTGTCAATAATGACGGCAATAACGCTTTGTATAAAGCAAGCATTGAGATCACAAGGATATTGACGGAGTACGGCCTTGAAGGCAATCAGGGCGAGCAAGATATAACAGCTTATTTTGATAATGATATAGAGAGCATTAAATTGCTTGCAAGCCAAGGTGTCGATTTTACGGTTCAAAATGAAAAAGGTTGGACGCTTTTGCACGCAGCGGTCAAACGTGATTCGCCTGAGATCGCGAAGTTTGCCATAGAGCAAGGCGTAGACCCGGATCTGCCAAGCGAAGACAGGGGGCCGGCTTTAAACATGGCAATTTCATTCCGTCATTATGAAGTTGCAGAAATAATTCTTGAGGCTGGAGCGGATGTAAATGTTAAAAATAAAAATGGCTATACGCCTTTGAATGAAATAGTTCATCCGAATGTTAAGCGGGATGAACCTACAGAAATTATCAAACTGCTGGTTGAAAACGGGGCGGATGTTAACTCAGAAGAGAGATGGGGCAGGACGGTTTTTCACAGTGCGGTGTTACGCGGATGGGTTGATGTTGTTTCGTATTTTCTTGACAATGGTGCCGATACGAATGTGACGATCCCTCATCTGCAAAACTCAACACCGCTGCATGGAGCAGTACAGGGAGGGGATCTTGAAATGGTTAAAGTTTTACTGGACCATGGCGTTGATATTGAGGTTCGAGATAAGACTGGAAAAACACCAATATATGAAGCGGTACAAAAGGGAAATGTGGAAATGTTAAATCTACTGATCGAGCGTAAAGCAGATTTGAATGTTGTAACCAATAAAGGTGGGAATTCAGTGATGCATATCGCTGTTCAGAGAAGAAAGATCGAGTCAGTTAAAGTATTGCTTAAAGCAGGTGTGGCTTATGATATACCTAACAAAAGCGGCAGGACAGCTTTAAAAATGGCCAAGAGCCTTAGGGACCAAGAGCTTGTTTCGCTGTTTGAGTCAAGAATAGGAAATTAAGATCATAATGAAAAACGAAGTTTAGTAATAGTATTATCGAAAGGAATTATTGTGAGTGAGACGGTTTATGATTGTATTATAATCGGCTGTGGTCCTGCGGGGCTTGGGGCTGCGCTTTATACGGCGCGTGACGGGTACAGCACTTTAGTGCTGGAAAAATTCTATCCGGGCGGGCAGATCAACAATACCGATCGTATTGAAAACTTTCCCGGCTTCGAACAGATATCGGGGCCCGACCTGATCGCAAATATGACCGCACAGGTAAACTCGTTCGGTGCCGAGATCAAGGGCGGGTCGGAGGTTACGTCGCTACAAAAACTGGGCGACGGCAACATCGAAATAAAATGCGATGACGATGTTTATATCGGAAGGGCGGTTATCCTCGCACCGGGCAGCTCGTACCGCAAGCTTGGCGTTCCGGGCGAAGATGAATTCCGTAACGCAGGTGCCGGGGTTAGCTACTGCGGCACGTGCGATGCGCCGTTTTTCCGCGACCGCAAAGTCGTCGCTTGCGGCGGGGGCAACGTGGCGATAGAAGAGGCGCTGCACCTTGCAAAGTTCGCAAGCGAGGTGACTCTCATTCACAGAAGACAGGAGTTCCGGGCTGAGAAGGTTCTCGTTAACGAGCTTATGGAAAAAGTAAACGCACCCGATTCCAATATTAACCTGCTGCTCGACGCGGTTGTTACCGAGATTAACGGTGCGGGTAAAGTGGAATCGGTGAGGGTTAAGAACGTAAGGAGCGACCAGGTCAGCGATGTCGCGTGCGACGGGGCGTTCATCTTTATCGGTATGGTTCCGAATACGGATTTCCTCGACGGGTTTGTCGAGCTTAGCGAACATGGATTTATTAAATGTGACAGCGCGTATCTGCGTACCGCGGTTCCGGGCGTGTTCGCAGCGGGCGATTGCAGGATCGGTGCGGCTATGCAGCTTGCAACCGCGGTCGCTGACGGCGTGCTGGCGGCGCTTAATATTAAACAATATTTCCGCGATACGAACTGGTGGAACGAGCCGGTGACCGATGCGCTTCAACCCGGCGGATGGTAGCGGCTGCGGAGATCGCACAGAATTAAAGATTAGAAGAAACTGCGGATTATATGGGTTTAAAAGAATTATGGTTAAGGTTTAATAGCTGCTTTCGCAGATAATAAAAAGTGGAAATTGTAGCGGTTTTTTTTGCCACAGAGGAAAAAGAGAGCACAGAGATAGTATGTAGGCCATCCAGGTCGATATAATGATATTGAATCGAATTTTAATATCATTATCGAAAGGATGGCCCATGAGTAAGTTAGCAAAAGTTGACAGGTTTTTCAAGAA
>JAGLHQ010000049.1 GCA_023143375.1 Planctomycetota bacterium | reverse complement strand
GCCGTCTCACCCGACTGGCTTATCGCGATCACGATCGTGTTTTCTTCGATCACGGGGTTACGATACCTGAATTCGCTGGCATACTCAACCTCCGCAGGGATACGTGCAAGCTGCTCGAACAAAAATTCGCCAACAAGACCCGCGTGCCACGCAGTTCCGCAAGCCGTCAGGATGACCTTTTTAGTCATCGTAAGCTCACGCAGGTTATCCTGAATACCGCCAAGCACGACGCGAGCGTTCTGCGTATCGACCCTGCCGCCAAGCGTCGTCGCAAGTGCCGTCGGCTGTTCGAATATCTCTTTGGCCATATAGTGTTCAAAACCCGCAAGCTCGATCTGTTCCAGAGAAAACTCGATCTCTTTAACATCCTTATCAACCGCAACGTTATTGATCGTCTTGGTTTTAAATCCCTTCGGCGTGATCGTAACCATCTCGTTATCCGAAAGGTATATCGCCTGCGTCGTGTGCTCGACGATCGCCGACGCGTCAGATGCGATGATATATTCGTTTTCGCCGATGCCAAGGACAAGCGGACTTCCCTTTTTCGCTCCGATCATCATATCCGGAAAGTCAGAACAAAGTATCGCAAGTCCGTAAGTCCCATCAAACTCGTTAAGCGACTGCTGCACTGCCCACTCGAATCGGTTTTGCGTCCCCTTATGGTTCGTACCGTTCGGGCTGATACCGCTGGCATAAAGATACCCGATCATATTGGCAATAACCTCAGAGTCCGTTTCGCTTTTAAACGCGCAACCCTGACCGACCAGCCAGGTCTTAAGTGTCATATAGTTTTCGATGATACCGTTATGAACGATGGACACCTTACCGGTATAGTCAACATGAGGATGCGAGTTAACCGTATTAGGTTTTCCGTGCGTCGCCCATCGTGTATGCCCGATCCCCAACCCCGTCGGTTTGTATTCATCTGGAAGTTGTTCTTCAAGAACTGCTATTCTGCCCGCCGTCTTGATTACATTGATAGCACCGTCAAGCACAACTGCTACACCCGCACTGTCATACCCCCGATACTCGAGACGCTTAAGCCCCTCAAGCAAAATTGGCTGAACATCTTTGTCTCCAAGATAAGCTACTATTCCGCACATACTGATATCCTTAAAAAAAACCACCTTAAAGGGTGTCATTCCTGCCTGCTCTGAGCTTGTCGAATGGGCGAAAGCCGGAATCTATATTGCACGATCACAACTTGTATTCCGTCTTGTCATTCCTGCGAAAGCAGGAATCCACGCGTAACAATCACAACTTACCCGTAACAAAACGGTCCCAGCCGAAAAACCGCCGAAATAACCATGAACCATTATATCGTTAAAATAAGCACACAAATCAAATTATCTATATATATAGAGGCCAAAATTATACGCTATTTATCAAAAAAAATCGAGTTTTGTTATGATTTTAACGATTAACCTTAACTATTTGCCGATAAAGAGCTTAATAAGGGATATATTGATATTTTAGAAAAATGTAAAATGCCAAAATTACCAAGAAAATTGCTCCTGCCAGGCCAGTACTACATAACCAACGCAAACATGATCTTAGAGACGCTCCTCGGTTCGTGCGTCGCAGTATGCATTTATAACACCAAAAACGGCTTCACAGCCATGAATCACTTCATGAACGACAAACCCGCCGATCCAAATGACCTGGACACCGGACGATACGGAACAACCGCCACAGAGTATATTGTTAAGAAACTACTCGACATCGACCCTGATGTAAACCACTACAAAGCCGAGCTTTACGGAGGAGCCGCAGTGATAAAAGCCCAAAATTCCGCAAACATCGGCAAGAAAAATCTAAGAGTCGCAATCTCCATGCTCCAGGCATACGGGATACGCATCGTAAAAAAAGAAATAGCAGGCACACGAGGCCGAAGAATATATTTCGACACAACGAATAACTCAATCAAATGGCGATACACTGGAGACATACCAAGAAAATATCCGCCCAGGGACCGGTGAAAAAAAGTGAATTAGGTGACAAAAAGCTCGTTTCTACGCTTTTTTTGACCCAGCACCTTCAATTATCGCGGGATATCCAGATCCTTCAGCCAGCGATGGCACGACATTGTCCATTCCGGGAAAGGATGCTTTTCACGCAATCCCCCGCCGTGTCCGCCTTTGTGAAAAAAATGAACCTCTGTCGGAATTTTTGCCTTTCGTAAATGCAGGTAGTAATCGATGATTCCGACGTTATGTCCATCATCGGCGGCAACGCAGATAAAGGTCTCTGACGTATTCTTATTGCTAAAGGGTTGCACGAAGAACGGATCCAGCTTCCCGTCGTTGCTGCCGCTGGACAAGTAGGCATCGGGCCCCGTTCCGTCTGGCCATAATCGTACTACAGGACATTTACGCCCCAGGATTTCCTGGAACCGAGTTTCGCCTACGCTTAATTTTATGTCCTTGGCTTCTTTGGTTTTACCTACTTTTTTTTTAACCCTTTGCTTTTGCGAGCGGCAATAAAGTTTTGAAAAGACAAACGATTTTGCGCAGTTAAGTCTGATGTCAGCACCGTTGCATCGACCGTCGAAAAACGCATCGTCAAAAGTAAACTCACCCACTTTCCATTTGCCGCTATTTTGAAGTTTTAACTTGCCGCCATGCTTCCATGCTCCGGGAGCAGTTTTAACTTCTCGAACACCTTTATCGCTTGAGTCATACTGGACCGTAACGGTTCCGTCACCCCTGTCAAAATAGACTATACTGACAATCACTTCCGGGCTTTTCCCCGATCTCAAACTCATGTCAGTAACTTTAAAGTACGCATAGTGTGGCGGCTTAGCATTTTGTCCGCCTGCTATCTGGTATCCTTGCTTGCCCGCATGTTTAGCTTTCTCCCATGCGGTTTCAGCGGTTGAACCGGTAAACTCCAGCCCATGTCCCAGCTCTGCGTCATCGCCGCTTAATGCTTTACCGACGGTGCGATTTTGGACGTCCGGAACAGGGAAGTTGTCGCTTCTAAACGGCGAGGCTGGGAGTCCTTCTTTGTTGTAAAGATTACACAAAGGGAACGTCGACCATCCATAGCGGACAGCGACGGGTTTGGAAACATCTTTGCTGAAAACTTCAACATGATCCCCAACGATCTTTGCTTCTGCTGGTACGAATTTCTTATCAGCTCCGCAGATGATGAACCCGGCAAGTTTGTCAGCCGGGACCACATAGGCGTCCGTGTCGTCTTTGGCCCATACGTTTCTTTTGCTGCTCATCGCAACGCGACGGGTCTCCAGCCCCGAGCCGATCTCGGAAAAATAGACCTCCGCCTTGTTACCTTTAAAGCTTGCTTTTTTAAACAATGGTCCTGAGTGAACGATTTTTTTGTTCTCCAGCTTCTCAGCCCACAGAGCCAAGCGTTCGCCGACGGGTTGTTTGTCCTGCGGATGGATATCGGCATACTCTCCGACGTCGGTGATAACCGCTAGCCCGGTGTTTGGCAGCGATAAGGTTTGCAGTTGTGCGTCCCGGATGTACGCCCACGCATCGCCGGCAAGACCGTCGACCCTGTTTTGGAACGGTGCGAGCTGAACGGTGAGGAACGGCATCTTTTTCAGGTGCGGATTGTTCTTGGCCCAGATCTTTCGCCAGGTCTTAATATGCGATTGCGTCAGGGCATAATAAGAATGCGGGATGCGACCGTTCGATTCGCCCTGATACCATATCACGCCCTTGATCGTAAATTTCCGCAGCGGATGGATCATTGAATTATAGAGCACTCCTGCACCGGCGCTTGATTCCGAATCGAGATGTAGGCTCTCAACTACCTCGCGGGGTATCCATCGCTGGATTTGCGTCCCACCTATTGCACTGACGATAAGTCCGACAGGAACATCAAGATCGCCTCTAAGCTTTGCAGCGAAATAATACGCCGTCGGTGACAACGGGCTAACCCAAGGCTCTCGCGCCTGGTGCCACGCATCGGCAAACTGCTTTTTCGGAACGATCTCCTCGTCGGGCTCAGGTAAACTGCGTTTTGCCATAACGATACTGCGAACGTCAGGGTTGTTAATTTCTTTGGTTCGGTCTTTCAACAGCGGGTAGATGCCAAACCAGCGCTCCATATTGGACTGTCCGCTGCACAGCCAGACATCACCGATCAACACATTGCTGATGACAACCTGCTCTTTGCTCTTTTTCGACGTGACCACGAGCTTTTGCGGCGAAAAGGATTTCTTCATTGGCTTTAGTTTTAGTTCCCAACTGCCGGACTTGTCGGCTTTCGTGCTCTTTTTCTGTCCATTGAAAGTGACTGTTAATTCGCTTGACGGAGTTGCAATTCCATAGACAGAGACCTTCTGCCCACGCTGAAGCACCATATTGTCTTTAAACACCGCTGACAGTTCAAACTCCACCGACCCTTTAAACTCGCCAGCCGCAGCATGCTCAAGCCATGGATCGGACGTCGCACAACCTTGCAGGACAGCAAATGACATCACAATAACTGTCAGCAAAAATCGCTTTTGAAAGATCTTCATTTAAACCTCTTCTTCCGCTGCTGCACAACAGCCCATGTTTCATCTAATATTTCAAATTTACACGATTGATTAGGCTTTCATATCTTACAAAGTACCTTACTTAATATCAAAGGAAAATTAAGGAACCCTGATTTGCAATCGAAGCAAAAGTGTTAAGTATGAGGTGATCAACTTGTAGGTAAAGATACAAAGAACTTGCTGCCCTCGCCTTTTTTGATTCCACTTGCCCTGAACGGGCTGCACAAAACAGAAAAATCCCATAACCCCAAAGGGGTTAAATATAACAGCCCAGGGTAAGCGTAGCGCCACCCTGGGTTCAAGACACACCTCAACACATGCCCTGAAGGGGCTGAATAAAACAATTACATCCTGTACCACATCGTGTGACAGGTTATTGCCAGGGTGAAAAATCCCAAACTCTACTATCTAATATCAAAAACCTTAGGTACTCAGTGACAAGATCAGAAATCATCATCTGTGAAATATTCGGCTATTTGGCTCAAAAACTCTGGCTTTAGAGAACTTTCAACGCCTAATTTACGGATACCTTCGATTTTTTCCAGAAGTAGAGAATAGGGCAAAAACCCGCAGTCTTCATTAATAGGCCTTTCTTGCAAAGTAAAGGTCGGTCTTAATATTTCTTGTTCGACTTTTAATCTTCGATTATCTGGAGCAACAAGATATAGCTTAATATTAAGATTTGGCTGTAGCGCCAACAGGTCGCTCATTCTCAGTAATCCAGAATATACTGATGTCGTATGTTCGATCTCAAACGCAGCAACAATTGAATTACCCTTAAGCCATAAGACATCGATAAGTTCTATTGTCTTATTGGTTACTTCATTAAATTGAGTCGGTAATTCATCTACTATCTCATCCATATCCCCGAAAGCAATGTCATCATACCTTTTGCCTTTGTCATTTCGGGCGACCCAAAGCTTAAAACCCATATCTGCCCCAAGCCTTAATAAATTGTATTGAATCTTGGTGTGCTCTGTTGCTTCTGCATTTATATCCTTGGCAGTTACAATTTTAATTATAATATCTTCTGGTTCGGGAACGCTTACAATAGTTGCTACTGTGCTTTTCCCTTTTTTCCTACGAGCTTTATATAATTTTTTCGGATATAGCTTTGAGTCATCGACTTCTTTTTTTATGGGGTTGTGTTTGGCTTCCTTAAGAAGTTTTAGTATGTACTCGCCATCAGAGGATTTCTTGAAAAGATTGGGGCTCATTCTTACAAAACCTTTGAACTTCCCTGCATCTTTTGTGCTTGCGTAAAAAGCAGCTTTGCCTTCAAGTTGACTCATTGGAATACCAATTTCTGCATCTAACATAATAATTGGCTTGACATCAAAGCGAACAGGATATTCGTCATTCTTCCAGATTTGTGTTTTGTCTTTACTTTCCCCTATTATTTCCAGAGCACCAACCCAGTGCATAACTTTTGTAAGATAGCACAGAAAAACATCCCCCGGCTTAACTCGCTGTAAAGCTCCTTTCATACGAGGCCGAAACCCGGTAACATTCGCACCATAATTACGAAACTCATCCCAGGTCGTACCTGTAAACAAATCAAGCCAATAATTCATTTTTTCTCCTTCAAACTAATCCTCAAACCCAAGTTTCATCTGCTTCGTTTTCTTTTTTGCCCTCTGTGCTTTTTTGTGAGTTACATTAACATGTTCTGCTGGCGGATAATCGATGCCCTTGCCGTCAAGCAATTCTTCTATGGTCAATAACTGTAGTCGCGGATAATCTTTCTTATCCCATGGCGATTTATAAAACCCGGCACTTGCTGCTTCTTTCCTCATCGCACTAGTTGGATTTGCAAGTGACATCAAAACGCCGATCTCTGCGCTCTCTCGATCAATTACACCTCGCAGATCACGCAATTGCGACACAGTAACTTTGCCGCCTCCCTTAACGGATATAATTATCTGCTTGGTTTTTGCTTTTCCCCCTTCATCGTGAAAATATAAGCGGCCGTCAATTCCTTTATCGGCACCCTTCTTTTTATCATTAGGCCGTGCCGCTACCAACGATAATGCCCACCATTCAAATTGATACTTGTCATAGTCAGCAAGTTCCTGCGCTCCTGATAGGCTAACCGGCTCGCCAATGACTTCAAAATCGACCTCGCCTCCAAACATATCTTTGATACGTGTCTTCATAAGCGACACAGCCAGATGCGTAATATCGATCCCGATCCACTTTCGATCAAGATTCTGTGCCGCCGCTATCGTCGTCCCGCATCCACAAAATGGATCAAGTACCACATCACCTTCATTGCTGCTTGCCTCTATGATTCGCTCTAACAACGCAACTGGTTTTTGTGTTGGATAACCTAACCGTTCTTTAGCTTGAGATGATATTGGTTTAATATCCGTAATTATATCTTGTATAGGCACTCCAGGATTTTCGTCTATGTATCGTTTGTATTGTGGCACTTTGCCTTTTTTAGGCCAATAAATAAAGTCATTTTCATCTAAGACCTCTAATTTTTCTTGAACGGACAAACTGTCAATAGTCTTATTGCCAATTAATTTTTGAACTATTTTATTTGGCACAGCCCAATGACGACCAGATGTCGTTGGATCAACATTCCTCCACGATTTGCCAGAGTCTCCGGTTCTGGTTCCTGCGCCAGTTAAAGTCACCAACCTATATCTACCCTTGTCGTTTTCAAATCTATAAAAATCATTCAAGTAAGTTTCGTCAAATTCTTGGTAAGTTTTATTCCATCTGAAATCATTGGTCTTGGTATAAAAAAATAAGATGTCATGAATCGGCCCCCATCTTTTTGATCCTCCGTGTGAACCAGTTCTCTTCCATACAATTTCATTCCTAAAACATTCCGGCCCAAATACTGCGTCCATAAGCATTTTTAAATAATGACTTGCCGATGGGTCGCAATGCAAGTAAATGCTTCCAGTGTTTTTGAGAACTCGTTTTAGTTCAACAAGTCTTGGCGCCATCATGGATAGATACGCCAATAGATTGTTTTCCCCTAATGACACACGAAAACCCTGCATAGCCTGCGATACTTTACCGCCATCTGATTCTACGACTTCTTGAAAGGCTCTAGCAGCCGCTTGGTCCCATTGCCACGTATCTTCAAACGCTTGTATCTGTGCAGCCGAACGCTGTCCGTCCTGTTCTGCAAACAAAACATTATAATTTTGGTTACTATTAAACGGCGGGTCAAGATAGACCAGATCAACACTTTCATCCTGCACATGCTCCCGCAAAATTACTAAATTATCACCGTAATATAATTTGTTATCAGCCATATCCATCCTTCTGTCTTATCTTTTAAAATCCGCGTCATCTGCGAAATCCGCGGTTTCTTTTCTTCGCGCCCGGCCTTTAAGTTTATACCCCAAGAATCCTAACCCCATCCCTCTCTTTTTTCAATCTTTTTCTTCGTGTCTTTCTTATAGTATTAGTTAGGCTCTTAGTCGGCTTAATATTGGCTGCTCACAGCCGTGATCGATTGTCTTTAAGGTTTACAGATGTTCGCTTCGTGAAACCTTGATGTCGAGAGCACAATAAGCTGACTGAAAATCTGTGAAATCTGCGAAATCCAACCGTAGGTTGGAGTAAGATCCGCCTCTGGCGGACGGCTGCTTTTATCTTTTCTCTGTGCTCTCTGAGTCCTCTTTTTTTCTCTGTGGCAAAAACAACCTTTTAATCCAGCATAGCTGGAATATCCTTTCTTTTCCTTCTTTTCTTCGTGATCTTCACGCCCAGAGCCTGTCCTGAGCGTAGCCGAATGGATGGTGAATCTCTGTGGACTCTGTGGATGAATATAACTTGTTAATCCAGCGTAGCTGGAATATCTTTTCCTGACTGCTGAATACTGAATGCTGACCGCTAATATCATCCTGTTATCCTGTCTAAAAAACCGCTTTTATCTTTTTTAAAATCCGCGAAATCTGCGAAATCCGCGGTTTCTTTTCTTTGAATCAGCCCGGCCACCAGCCGGTTCCACAACTCCGAACCCCGAACTCCCGACTACAAACTTATTTAGATTTTCTTTATGTCCCTCATGCCGGAACATGGTCCGCCTTTGGCGGATGGTGAATCTGCTTTTTTTCTGTTGATCCTCTCTGAAAATCTGTTTTTATCTTTTAACCTTTCTTTAAGATCCTTTTCTTTCCTGTTATCCTGTCTAAATAGCTTTTATCTTTTCTTTTAAATTCGTGTTTCATTCGTGGCATTCGTGGCCAAAAATATCTTTTAATAAATCAGCCCCCGGCCACCGGCCGGACTCCACAATTCGTAATTCGTAATTGATAATTAGTAATTCAGGTCTTCTGACTCTACTAACATTCACGACCTCTCAATACCAATTAGCGTTTCCAGTCTAACAACCCACTATTAGTAGTTTTTTCCTACTCACGTTTTTTTCAAAAAGTGTCATTTCGTGCGCGTTTTTGTGTTTATTTGTGTTTATTTGTATTTATTTTCCATATTTCACCAAAAAAAACACGTTTTTTCGTAAGTTCTTTCTGTTATTTTTCCCGCAACAAAACGACTCCTCTTTACCACTTCCAGCCTTTTTTCGGCTCTCCCGGCCCATAACAGCCGCTTTTCAGACCCGCCGCCTCTCCTTGATCGACTCGGAACGCACTTATTTTATTTTAACACTTTTTTTGCTTTATTTTTTATTTCCCCCCATGGCCCAAACCGTAAGTTCCATTTTGGGGGTTTAAAATCGTAACAAACGTTACAGTCATCATGAAAGGGATAATTACCCCAAAAATAATGTTTTTGGGCGTAAAATCAGGAAAAATACCATAAAGAGAGTTCCAAATATCGTCGAATTACCAAGTGCCATAACTATTAATTAGTTTAATTTTGGCTGGAGAAAATTCGATGAGCAAACTATTAGAGATCTTTGGCAGGGCGGTAACGGTTGACACCGCGGACCTTATATGGCATTGGCTTGGAGCCATAAAAGGCCAGGGCAACCAGCCAGCCGGCGAGTATGACATCGATGTCGCCGCCGACGACCTTGACATCATAGTCGAGCTCATGGGCAACATGCAGCTTGACGAGGCATCCGAGAAGCTGAAGTTCTATTTATTTGAGAATCCGGATTGCAATCTGGGTAGAATGGTCGCCGCTGCTATCTGCTTACACAACAATGATTTAGATGGTGCCATCGAGCAGTCGCAGTCTGTGTATATGCGTCAGCCGAGCAACACTATGGCTCTGTATACGCTAGGGTATTGCCACGAGCGTCTTGGCCACGAAGCCGAGGCCGTGGAATTCTATCAGGATTGCATCAAGTTCAAGAGCCATTTGCAACTGCCGCGTCAACGCATGGCGGCGGTGTATTTCAAGAGCGGAAAGCTCGACAAAACCATAACCGAGTATGAGTGTTTGACTGCGGAACATCCTGAGGACATCTCGTCGCTGATATTGCTGGGGTACCTGTATGTGGCGGATCTGCAGTATGAGCGGGCGGTCGAGACGTTTAACACTGCGATAGTTGCGCATCCGGACAACTTTAACGACGAGAATCAGGACGGGGATGTTAACGATCTGATCGAAAGCGGACAGTTTGATCAGGCTATCGAACGGGTTCAATGGCTGATAGACCAGGTGGGGGATATGCCGGACCTTTATGTTCGCATCGCGGATATTTACAGCAAGGCCGGCAGGGCGGCTGATGCTATCGTTCATTATGAAAATGCGATCCGTTTGCAGCCGAACTACCTTGAGGCAACTATCAAGCTTGGTACGCATTACCTGAGGTGTCAGAGGCAGAGCCTGGCAGCGGAGCAATTCAACCGGGCGGCGGAGATCAACGACGAGATCGTTGATTCGTATATCGGGCTTTCGATATCGCAGCGGCACCTGAACCAAACCGACGACGCGGTAAAAACTCTGTCTCTTGCATCTGCGATCCAGCAGAACAGCACTTTGCTATTTTCTGAGACGGCGACTCTTCATCTTCATACGACGCTTAACGAAGATGCAGCGATGAGCGGCGAGCCAAAGCCGCCGCCTGTGATGATCGAGGATGTTATCGCGGCACACCAAAAACACATGGAAAACTCGCCGAAAAGTGCGGATATTCATTATAAGTACGGGATGTTAATGATGGCGGCGGGGGATATGCCGAAGGCGATCGAGTCGTTTGAAAATGCGCTTGAGATCAATCCGACTCATTACCGGGCGACGAGCAAGCTTGCGGTGTGCCTGTTCGAGATCGGCAAGAACGATATGGCTCTGGATCGGCTGGCGAAGATGAACGAGATCGATCGTGATACGCTCGATCTGCATTACCAGACGGCGATCCTGTTCTGCGATAAGCGTAAGTTCGCAGGTGCGCTGAGCAATCTTGAAAACCAAATGAAGCAGAATTTCGCCGATCCGGATGCGATCGTTAATATCGAAGTTGTGCTTGAGAATCTTGGGCTTGTCGACAGGGCGATCACAACGTGGGACAGACTGACCGAGGCGGCGCGTTATGCGATAAGCGCTCGTTATAAATAGGCGAGGCGTTGGATGAGTAACGAACTTACATCTCTTAGTACATTCACAGCCGAATTCTTTCGGCATGTATACACGCTGCTTCCGTGGTTTTGCGGTAACCTTGGCGGGGGTAAATTCAAAGTCGATCATAATAACGGCTGGGTTTCTGCGCTGGAGGCGATGAAGCGACAGCGACCCGCGTTTTTCGGTGAGTATCACGATATGGCGGGGGCTAACGCGGAGATCGACAATTTTTATGATGAACTCGAAGTATACGGTGAAAACGAAGCTGCGATGGACCATTTTGTCAGTGCGTGGAAGCATGCGTGGAAGAATCGGGGGGCGTATCAGCTTCGCGGTCACGAAACGAAACTGATGAAATATTTCAACGAGATATTTACGGGTAACGAGCACGTTCATCTGCCGGAGCTGCTTAGTATGGCTCGGCTTGTTGATATGGATACGGTGACGATAGCACGAAGCGTTAGCATAGCAAATGGGTGGAGCGTGAAAACGGCTTTCGCGGAACGAACCAAACTTCTGGGGGATATCCAAAGGAAAGTGTTCGGAAGCAAGGACGTTACGCCGGGGACGTCAAAAGAAGCTGCGGCGAAGAACCCCGAAGCATATAAGAAATTCAAAGAGATATTAAAGCACCGAAAGCATGCGGCACATATTCGCCTGATCGAGATATTCGACGAGAATTATTGGTATCCGACGGTTGACAGCGAGGAGTTGCGGGAAGTGCTGATCGATGAGGGGCTGGAAGAATTTTTGCCGGAGAATTTCAGCGGACGGATCGGAGTTCAGCCTGCGGGGTATCCGCTTACGTTCTATACGGGCGACGAGCGGGAACTTGAGATGCCGCCGCTGAATGATGTTCAGATGAACGAAAATTACGGCGTACTGGAAGAGGGTAAGGAGTATAAGATACATCCGGTGGCGGACGGGACGTTCTATTGCCAGACGAGTGCTATGGCAGGGGACAGCAAGGTGAAGTATTATACGATGGATTATAAGCGGCGGGCTCGCGAGATCAAGTTCAATAAAATCGGTGAGTTGAATAAGATCATTGACGACGTGCGGAAGCGGATGTCGCAACATGTTACAAGCGATGACCGGGATACGTGGGTGCGGGCGCTTGTTTGCCTTATCATCGATGCGAAGTATGCGCGTATCGGAAACATGGCGAGCGCCAATGCGAAAAAGAAGACATACGGGATGACTACGCTGCTTACGAAAGAGCATGTGCTGGCCGAGGGCGATGAGATAATAATGAATTACCTTGGCAAGCATAGCCAGGAGCAAAAACACGTATTCGCTGTTTATCGGACCCAAAACGAACGCCAGGAAAATCCTATCGAGTCGCTTATTGCGGACCGTTTGCTGGAACTTATCGCTGAAAAGAATGAGTTTTTGTTTACGCGCAGCGACGGGAAGCCATTTACGGCTGGTCAGGTGAACGAATACTTTACGGGCGATGCAGAGCCTAACGCTGAAAATGGTCTGCCCGAAGGCGGCGCGGGGAGCAACTGTACGGTGCATAACCTGCGGAACTATCACGCGACGCGAATATTTATAGTACGGTGTACTGAGTTTGCAAAACGCAGAAATATGGCGGCGTATAGCGAGGTGCTGACAGAATATAAAGCGATCGTGCAAGAGGTTGCGGATAACCTTGGAAACACGCCGGGGATATGCCGGAAGTCGTACATCGATCCGACGGAACAATTGATGTTGTTTAAGGAATGGGGGTATCGTCCGCCGGAGTTGTTGAAGCGGGATGTTTTTGTTAATGAGACGGACGATCATTACGGGATCGAGGAAAAGCATAAAGCCGACGAGCCGCGATACATCTATGCAGATGCACGAGAGAAAACATCGGCACGTCGTAAAAAAGTATCCTCCCGTTAGCGCATATAGGTAGAGCCTTTAGTGATAGCATGTTGCTGAAATCCTAAGCACTAAATCCGATCCGCCTGAGGCGGACTAAACAAATTCTAATATTCAAAATTCAAATGACCAAAACTTTCTGACTCAAGAGACGTTACAATGGGGCATATCATCATAAAACGCACATAATCGCCTTAAATCAGTGATTTCCTATAAAACCCGCTTTGAACAGCCTGTTGCTGAATGTAACATAACATGTATTATCGGACTAAGAGTGCGGGGCGGCTCAAAGGTTAATTTTCCACATTTTATTGCCTTTATTGACATTCTGATAGCTATAGCATAGAATCATAATAATTGGATTGTAATTATTATTTTGTCAAGAGATGGATCGAGATTGAAGAAATACGAAAATAAGAATCATCAAATTTACCAGGGTGATGCCGTTGAAGTTTTGCGATCAAAAATTAACGATGCCTCTATAGACTTGATTTTTGTTGACCCCCCTTACAATATTGGAAAAAATTTTTCCAACTTCAAAGACCGTTGGCCTTCTGATCTTGCATATGCCGAATGGGCGCATACATGGATTGATGAGTGCGTAAGGGTATTGAAACCGTCAGGCACAATGTACCTAATGACTAGTACTCAAGCGATGCCCTACTTTGACCTTTATATACGAGATAGACTTGCTGTCCTTAGCCGTATTGTTTGGTCTTATGATAGTTCTGGCGTTCAAGCTAAAAAGTATTATGGGTCAATGTACGAGCCTATTCTTCATTGCGTCAAGGATTCTAAGTCATACACATTTAATGCAGATGACATTCTTGTGGAGGCTAAAACTGGGTCAAAAAGAAATCTGATTGATTATCGTGGCGATGTTCCTAAACCATACAACACTAGAAAAGTCCCCGGAAACGTTTGGGATTATCCAAGGGTACGATATCGTATGTTTGAATACGAAGAACACCCATCACAAAAACCGCAAGCACTACTTGATAGAATTATTAGAGCTAGCAGTAATGAAGGTGATATAGTACTCGATCCTTTTTCAGGCACTTTCACCACTGCTGCTGTAGCAATGGGTTTAAATAGAAAAACCATAAGCATTGAATCGCAAGAGGAGTATATAAAAATTGGATTACGCCGTGTACTCGAACTTGAAGAGCATCAAGGTGAAAAATTAGCCAAACCTCAAAAAACCACGCAAATCAAAAACGGGCGAGGAATAAAAGTAAAGGATCTAACAGGAGACCTATTTAGTGTCAATCCCTAAACATAACTTTACAAAAACGATAATTTCTATTCTTGGCCAACATACTGGATTTGACGGCAATGTAGTCTTGAAAAAAAGCGAAATTATTCAATATTTAAATCTCAAAACAAAAGCTGCAACTCGTGGTTCAAAATCTCGCGCAGGTTTTGCGAATCATTACGCTATTTACGTATTGGTGGAGGATTACTTAAATGGAAAGTTTGACAAGCGTAAAAAATATGCCAATTATGAAGGCGCAAAATTCATTAACTTATTCCAACGTCAAAGAGAATTGCCTTTTGGGAGTAAATTACAGAACCATGCTCTTAATCACCGTCTAAACGAAGAATTTAAAAAGTTTTTTCCCGCAAGTGAACACTTACCGATTATCCGCGATGCCGAAACTAACAGGTACTGGATTAATGAGAATTTAATTATTGTCAAGATCGGTAAAAAAAAGATAAATCTCGCTGGTGCGGTAAAAGAAATCATTGAGGCTTATATCAATGCTAGACAAAAAGCCTTTTCGGAATTTATGGACTATTGCCAAGAAATTATTGACATTCAAGAAGAATCTCCTGAGAAAGCAATTAAATTCATAAAAGGGTTATTTCAGCCTAATATAGATGCTCGTGTGTTTGAAATAGCGAGTTTCGCAGTATTAAAACAGTATTACGCTGATCAACGAATTTTTTGGGGTTGGTCGCCAGATGAACTTATCGAAGAATCCTTAGTTCTCTACAAGACAGGAAGAACAAATGCCAATGACGGTGGCATTGATTTCGTAATGAAACCACTTGGGCGATTTTTTCAAGTTACTGAAACAGTTGATGCCGGGAAGTATTTCTTAGATATAGATAAGGTTCAGAGATACCCAATCACGTTTGTTGTCAAAACGGAAGAATCAAATAAAGAGATATTAAAAAAAATATCCCATCAAGCAAAAGCAAAGTATCAGATTAAAGCTATTGTTAAAAAGTATATTGAATCGGTAGAGGAAATAATTAACATCCCTAAACTCGTAGAGATATTCGAGAAAGTGTTACAGTCAGATTTGGGAGTGAAAGTAATAGAAGAAATTGTACTTCAAAGCCGTGTTGAATTCAATGTAGAAGCGGAAGAACAAGACGTATTAGCCTTCCAAAAAGCGGAGTCAGATTCAGTTAAGCCATAACCTTTTAGAATTACGCTTTTAATATTGCCATTGGTTTAGTGATCTTGGTTTTCCGATTATTTCTGCAAATACAATTGCATCGCGAATTGTTTGCGGCTGGCGTATGTTTTCGATCATGCTTTCAGGTGTTTCGGGCAGTATTTCGAGCTGGGCCTCTGCTTTTGTTTCTATGTATGGCAGGACGGTTGCGACGGATGTTTTCGGTTTGGATCTGACAGCCCTTCTTGGTTGTGGTTTCGGTTTTGCAGTTTTTCTTTGCTGCATCTGTGCGGCGAGGGCCTGCTGCGTGCGGAGCTTTTTTTGCAATATTTCCTTTGGAGGTGCTATGTAAATTGTCTCCGGCTGTGCCTGTACAGGTTCGGGCATAGGCTCTTTGTCGATCTCGTCAAGCTTAGCGTCCAGTTTTTCGTCGTACCCCTTTCGTGCCTTGCCTTTGGATATTGCGCTGACGATATAGACGGCAAAAAAGACCAATGGCAAGAGCCATTCGAATTTTTTGCCGTTTTTGGCTGCTATTATGATGTCAAAAAAGTCAATCACGTTTTACTGTCCCTTTTTCTCATCGGTTGGCTTGGCGATCGAATCCCTCATGGAGGTATCGGCGTTAATATTCTTCATGCGGTAATAATCCATTATGCCGAGGTTTCCGCTTCTGAAAGACTCTGCCATCGCCAGTGGTATCTCGGCTTCTGCGAGAACGACCTTTGCCCTGTTTTCATGTACGAGGGCCTTCATCTCTGCCTGGCGGGCTACTGCCATTGCACGTCGTTTTTCGGCTTCTGCTTTTGCCCGTTCCTGGTCGGCATAAGCCTGTGCCTTTTGGAGCTGGGCGCCGATGTTCTCACCGACGTCAATGTCTGCGATATCAATTGAAAGAATTTCAAAAGCGGTTCCTGCGTCGAGGCCCTTTGAGAGTACTGCTTTGGAAATGTTGTCCGGGTTCTCGAGAACACTCTTATGATTAACGGCGCTGCCGATGGTTGTAACGATACCTTCGCCGACGCGGGCGATGATGGTCTCTTCCGTGGCTCCGCCGATGAGGCGGTCGATGTTGGCTCGCACTGTAACACGTGCCTTTGCTTTTAGCTGGATTCCGTCCTGCGCGACTGCGTCAACGGTGCTTCTGCCCTTGGCAGGGTCGGGACAATCGATGACCTTTGGGTTTACTGAAGTTTGAACAGCGTCTAAGATGTCGCGCCCGGCCAGGTCGATGGCAGTTGCTGTTTGCAGGGTCAGCTCAATATTCGCACGGTTGGCGGCGATGAGGGCACGGACTACGTTGGAGACGCGTCCGCCAGCAAGGAAATGGCTCTCGAGATCACGTGTTGTCAGAATAAGACCTGCCTGGATGGCGGTGATCTTGGCGATGACGATTGTTCTGGGGCTTACCTTTCTTAGGTACATGCCGATAAGCTCTGAAAACTTAACGTCGGCTCGCGAGAGCTTTGCCTGGAGCCATAGCTTGAAAAATGCTACGAAAACCAGAAGGATAACGAGGGCTGCAATAGCAGCTATGATGCCGAGGCCGAGCAATACCACTGTTCCCACCTGTCCGGCTGCGATTAGATCTGAAAATGCATTTAACATATTTTTCCCCTTTCTTAGGAATTTTCTTCGATTCTTACAGTTAGTTGTGTTGAGTCTACTTTTATTACTTTTACAGTTTTGTCTTTTTCTATATAACCGCTTTCTGCGACGCATTCGACTCGGCGGCCGTCGAAATCGCACATACCTACGGGTCGCAGCGGACTGATGACGGTTGCGGTCTTTCCGAGCAGCGCCTCAATTTCATCGGCGTCCGGTACTGCATCGCCGGGTGTGCGTTCGGAAGGTGACAGGATTACGCTTTTGCCGAATTTTGTTTTTGGAAAGGCTTTGTAAGCGAGTACCAGGACTATGGGGATCATCACCAGCGCGATGATGACGCCCGCGATGCCTGCGAACGTGCTGTGCTGGAAAAAGATCGCGACGCCGCCAACCATGCTTGCGAACGCGAATATGCTTATGATCCCGCCGCTGGGTACGAAGACCTCTGCGACGATCAGCGCCGCTGAGATCAGGTATAATAAAATTGCAAAAACGATCCACCAATCCATTAGCAATACTCCATTATATTTTTTTAACGACTATTCTGTTTCCGTGGGCTTCTACGATCTCAATGTTATCGCCGGTTTCCAGGAACTGAGCGCGAGCGACGACGTCGACAATTGCGTCGTCGAATTTCGCAGTGCCTGTCGGTCTTAGCGGTGTTATAACGTTTCCGGTCTGGCCTACTGTCAAGTTTATTTTTGTTTCGGGCGGGGCTGTAATCGAAGCCGGGTGTTTGATGTCTTCGGCGGTGTAAATGGGTTTTAAAATGAGTCCGCTAAGGAACGCCATTTTGGGGAGGAACCTTGCGAACAGGACCGCCAGAACCGTAAAACCGATGAGGCCGAATGTGATCCCTAAGAGGCCCTCGATGAATAAGTCCCATCCGCCGTACTCTGGTTTTGGCCATGGTATTGAGTCCGGGGGATTCTTTATTAGCATTCCAAAGATTCCGACGAGGACACATGCTATGCCTGCAAAGCCTGCGATGCCGAAACCGGGAATAACGAAAAGCTCTATCATTAATAGGATTATACCGAGACAGAAGATGGCGACTTCAACCCAGTTGGCCATTCCGATGAGGTATTTGCTTCCAACGAGTATTACGAGGCAGACGACTGCGAGGAGGCCCGGGAGCCCCAGGCCGGGTGTGTTTAGCTCCACGTAGACACCGAGCATTGCCAGCGCCGCCAGGACAGCGACGACAGCGGGCGAGTTTAGCCAGCGGACCATCTGTTCGGACCAGAGCGGCTCGAACTCTAACGGTGCGGATGCGAACTTTATGTTATCGCGCTGTTCGAGAAATGCTAAGGCCCCCTCCAGATTTTCTACGGTTGTTCTTGCAATGCCGTACTCGAGTGCCTGGCTTGCGGTTAGGGTAAGCAACTCGTCGTCTTTTACTACGAGCTTTTTGTTTTCGATGTCATAAATTTTGTCATCTGTTGGGATATCCTTTGTTTCGAAGAATTCTTTTTGTCCGGTGTCATTATTTACAACGGCGAATACCTCGATCTGTTGTGTGACCATCGCTTTTAGCAGCGGAGCGGGATAGTTGTTTGCCTCTGCGGCTCGCATGAATGCTGCTCGTGTGAAGCTTTCCGATTTTTCTCTTTCTACTCCTTCGAGCTTGCCTCCGAGTATAATTGGTGCACAGTCGCCGATGGTTGTGTTTTCGAGCATTATAATGTCTTTGCATCCGACAGAGATCATTGCTCCTGCGGAGATCGCCTCGGTTGTTATGTATGCGACGGTGTGAGCTTTCTTTCCGATGTCGAGGATGAAGTACTTTGAGATGTCATCGCCTGATTTTAATAATCCGCCGTAGGTTCCGATTTCGTAAATGAGGTGCGATGCCCCTTCGTCTAGTGCCCGCTGTGAACGTCTTTTAATTGATTGGAAGAGGCCGTCGTCGATGAGTCCTTTGCATGAAATTATCGCGGCGATCTTTTCTTCGGCAGGTTCGTCGGCGGCGAACGATAACTGGATACAGGTCAGCCCCCCTGCCAAAAACACAGCAAGCAAAGCGATCACATTTAATCCAGACTTGTTTTGCAGATTTTCCATATCTGATAATTTAACTTTTTACCTGTGGTTTACAAGCACAAAAATACATGTTTATGCATAATTTCCGGAATATTGTTTTTGTGAAGCTTTATTTTTCACCCGCCAGAACCTCTGCGATGTTCAGTGCATGGTCCTTTACGCGTCTGTAGGAATTTAAGATATCGGTTATTATCAGGCTTTGCAATGCTGAGGTTTGTCCGTTTTCTACCCTTTCAAGATGTCCGCTGCGATATTCTTTTATATGCCGCGTTATTCTATTTCCCCAATTCACGGCTTTTACGAGGACATCTGCGTTCTCTTCTTTGACGCCTTCGTTAATGAATGCTATGTATTTTTCCACTTGGTCGTGAAGGGCAGTGAAATCTTTGACAGCTTCCTGAGGCATTTTCATATCCGATTTTACCATCTTAAGATTGAGTTTAAGGATCGTGGTAATATAGTCACCGATCGATTCATATTCGTCTGCCATCCTCAGTTGCTTACGTCCATCGTTCATTACGGTGTGCGGTACATTTCCGGAGAGCAAGCTGCTGAGAAATTGCATGATATCTTTTTGTACGACGTCAAGTGTTTCTTCCATACGGAATATTTTGCCCTCGTTCTTTCTGTCACGTTCAGTATTTGTTAGAACGTTTTTAAGGCGTGTCAGCATTGTGGTGACGTCTTCACTCATTCTGACAATTTCTTTTTTAGATTGTTCGATGCTAACGGCTGGGGTGTCGAGCATGCGAACGTCGAGGAATTTGAGGTGCGGTTCTGTTTTTTGCTTTTTATCCGGCATGTAACGACAGAGCGCTTTTGCAAGCAGCGTTGTAAAAGGCAATAAAATTATTACGTTTATTACATTAAAACAAGTATGGGATAATGCTATGCCTTTCATGGCGTGTGCGAATGTTTCGACCCCATTTACCATTACCACTGTTGTGACGTCACCACCGATGATCTTTTTCATAAGTATCATATATGAAGGGAAGATCGCAGTGATCCATGCTACGCCAATTACTTTTGTCACGACGTTTGCCATGGAAGCCCGTTTTGCATTTGTTGAAGCGCCGATAGCCGCCAGGCAAGCTGTAATAGTAGTACCAATGTTTTCACCGAGGACAAGTGCGGCGGCGGTTTCAAAATCGATGACGCCAGCACCTACGAGTCCCATTGTTATGCCTAATGTTGCCGATGAAGACTGTACAATGGCAGTTACGACGGCACCTATGAGGCAGCATCTTAAAACTCCAAAGTAGGTGTCCGGTGAAAACTTTGAGAACCATGCTATGAATTCGGGCATGTTCCGTAGCGGTGTAAATCCTGCCTTCATCTGTGCCAGCCCGAAGAATACCAATCCAAGCCCGAGGATCATCATTGCGGTATAACGTATTCGTTCGCTTTTGGAAAAGAGGAAGAAGAAAGCAGATATCCCTATTGTAGGCAGTCCGTATTTTGCGATCTCAAGCACGAGAATCCAACCTGTTATGGTAGTTCCGATACCTGCGCCGAGTATAACGCCTATCGCTTGCGTTAGTGTCATCAGCCCGGCGTTAACCATTCCTACGGCCATGACGGTGGTAACGGAACTTGACTGTATGAGACTTGTTATTGCCAGTCCGACGCCGCAAGCGATAATGCGATTGTTTGTTACGGCGTTGATGAGCTTGCGCATTCTTTCGCCGGCAACAGCCTGCATTCCTTCTGACATGTTTTTCATGCCTAAAAGGAATATTCCAAGGCCTCCGACTATACTAAAAAACATTTGAATCGTTAAACTGGCATTCATAAAGCACTCCGTTAAACTTCTGTTACCTGTGTCACCAATAGCGATACAAAAGGGGGATGATACAACGACAAACGGAATTTTAACCTTTCAGTGAATGTCTGGCAAGAAGAAAAATGCATAATTTGCACGACAAATTACCGGTTTCCAAGTCTTCGTATCGAGGGTTGCCCTTTAAAATTTCATATAGTGTTTGGATTATTTTTCACCGGTTACGACTTCAACAATATTGAATGCGTGGTCCTTTATCCTTCTGTATGAGTTGAGCATGTCGGTAAATATCAGGCTCTTAAGCGGTGTGGTAGTGCCTGTTCCCACTCGCTTAAGGTGTGCCGTACGATATTTCTTCATGGCGATGGTTACATCGTTGCTGCGAACCTGTGCCATTGCAAGTATTCCTGCGTTTTCTGTTTGAACGGCTAAGTTTACCATATTTATAAAATCATTGACCCGGTCATGGAGATCGAGCATTTCTTCAAGTCCCTCTGGTGACATTGTTTCGCCGGTATCTGACATTTTGAGCTTCAGTTTTAAGATCGTTACTATATAGTCACTGATGGATTCATATTCGTCAGCCATTCTAAGCTGCCTTCTACCGGCGTCAACAACATCATGTGAGATGTTACCGGAGAGTAGGCTGGATAAGAATTCCATGATCTCTTTCTGTATGACGTCGATGTCGGTTTCGCATCTGAACAGCATCCGTGTTTTTTGGCGATCAAGAATTTCGTCTGCTAAATGAACCCTGAGGCTTCCCATCATCCCGCCTACCATGGCAGCTACTTTGACAATTTCTTTTTGTGATTGTTCGATGCCGATAGACGGCGTGTCAAGCATTCTTACATCGAGAAATGTCAGATGCGATTCTTCCTCGTGTGCCTTGTCGGGGACGATCCTGGTCAGGAGGGTTCCGAGAAATCCTACCAGCGGCATAAAGACGAGCATGTTTACAACGTTAAAGCCAGTATGTGTTGCTGCGATGGCTGCGGTAACAGTTAATCCTGCATGCAAGTATTGTGCTTTTGCGTTTCTATAATCGTGCTCGTTCATTGCGTCTTGATCGGGTTCTGCCCAAACTGTAAACCCAAAAGCCTCGGTTTCACCGGTATTTACAACAACAGCGTTTGCCGGCGGGGTTATCTTGTCAAGGCCAACAAACTTTTCGACGATAGGTACATACCATCCAAAGACAGCAACGATCCAGATTACGCCGATGACATTTATGAGCATGTGTGCGTATGAAGCTCGTTTTGCATTTGTTGACGCTCCAAGCGA
>JAGLHQ010000048.1 GCA_023143375.1 Planctomycetota bacterium | reverse complement strand
CGGTGAGAACCTTGAGAACATTTCGACAAATTGCGGCATATCCCTTAACGGCTTGAAGCCCTCCTTCATGAGTGCCAGACCGAAGAAAACCATTCCCAGGCCGAGGAAAAAGGAGGCGGTAAAACGCACTCTATCGCTCTTGGAGAACAGGTAAAAGAACGATGCGACACCTAGCATTGGCAGTCCATACTTTCCGATCTTAAGAACGAGTATCCAGCCGGTGATTGTGGTGCCTATATTTGCACCGAGTATTACGCCGATAGCCTGCATCAGGTTCATGATTCCTGCGTTTACCATTCCGACGACCATAACGGTTGTAACGGAACTGGACTGAACCAGGCAAGTTACCGCAGCTCCCACGCCGCATGCAAGAATACGGTTGTTGGTTACTGCGCCGATGAGCTTACGTATCCTTTCGCCTGCGACGGCTTGCATGCCCTCTGACATATTCTTCATTCCGAGCAGGAATATGCCCAGCCCCCCTACCAGGTAGAATAACATCTTTGTTGCCATTGCCGTATCCATACTGCCTGCTGCTAGTATTGTGCCCATGGACCTTGTACTCCTACATTTGTATTTTTGTTAAATCCTCCGAATTGGGCGCATATATATTGGTTTGTCGGCGGTATGTCAAACTGTTTTTATTTTTTTTTTGCTATGCGAGTTTTCTTAGAATTTCTATGCCTTTTTCGATTTTTTCGTCGGTTGTTGCATAGCTTATTCGAAAATGGGTATCCTGCTCGCTAAAGACGTTTCCGGGGATTATCAGCATGTTGTTTTCGATGGCCCTTTTGACAAATTCTGTGGCGTTTTTTGCACTATCGGGAGCTTTAATGAAAGCGTAGAATGCACCGTCCTGCTTGTAAATTTCGAATTTGTCTTTTAGGCCGTCGTAGAGCATATCCCTTTTCTTCTTGTATGCGCTTACATAATCGCTTACGTCGGTGTCGATGGCGGCTATTGCGGCTTTCTGGAAAGGTACCGGTGCGCATACGAAAGTGTACTGCTGTATCTTTGTCATCGCTTCTATGATGTCTTTTACGGCGTCGGTGCCGGCGGCGTATCCCAATCGCCATCCGGTCATTGCGTAGCTTTTGCTGAAACCTCTTAACAGTATGGTTTTTTCGTAATGCTCTGCGATGCTGGGACATTTGCCCTCGTAGCAGAAATTGTCATAAATCTGGTCGCTTAGAATTACGATGTCGTTTTTTCTTGCGATGTCTGCAAGCTGCTTTAGCTCGTCGCCGGTATAGACCGCACCTGTTGGGTTTGCGGGTGAATTTACGATGATAAGTTTTGTTTTTTCCGTGATCGCATCTGCGATGCCGCGGACGGGCAGTTTGAAGTCGGGATAGCTGTTTACGAATACACACTTGCCGCCGATCATGTTGATGACATGTTTGTTGATTACGAAATATGGGTCAGCCATAATCACTTCGTCGCCGGGGTTTATCATGGCCAGAAAGGTCAGGAAAAGCCCTCCGCTTACTCCGCTTGTAACAAGCATCGACGGGTCGCTCCACGCGAAATCGTTTTTTAGCAGGCCGGATATTTTTGCCAGAAGTTGGCTGTCACCTGCGGTTTGAGAATATGCGTTAGAACCGTTTCGAATCGCGTCTATTGCTGCTTCTTTTATGTTGTCGGGGACGTCAAAATCAGGTTGCCCTATGGAGAAATTGACGGGATCGTCCAGCTTTGCTGCCAATGCGAATACTTTTCGTATTCCGCTTGCATCAATACAGCCTGTTCTGTCTGCAAGAATGTCTTTCATTGTTTTCCCCTTTTATTCATTTTTCCTGTCACACGTTGATTCCTGCTTTCGCAGGAATGACACCACATACCCATCAACTTCCTGATTTGCGCAAAAAACAAGATGCCGCCTGAGTTTTCGCTCAGCGGCATCTTACGCTTTCCAAAACCCTCATTTAGGAAATCTATTCTGTAGTATCTTCAGTGACTTCTACACTTTCTGTTACTTCGTCGGCCTTTGCATCTCCGCCCTTTTTGCCTGTTGAAGCCTTTCTATGTGGTACTTTCGGCAGTCCGGTCACCGCGTCACCTTCGGACCATTTTTCATCTTCTTTGAGCAGTTCAACGCGTTCGGCCCTTGAAAGGACGTTGCGGTGTCTGCTAAGAGCACTTTTTGTTTTCAGTGAAGGATCAATTGACATTTAAATATTCTCCTATGAAACTATCTAATTTTCATACCATAGGCATCTTGAAAAGGTTTTTCGCCGAAAGTTTCAAAATCCGGCGGTGCCTTATATTCTGCGCCTATCTGTTTAATTTTCCTGAGGGCATATTCCCCGTCGGTTCCACTTCTTTTCGGGCTCATGAACCTATTGGCGGTTAGGAGGAAAAAATAATCTCCTCGCTTTTCGATCTTTGTTTCGACCCCTTTTTCCTCGAAAAAGTCTTTTGCCGGTTCGAGGTCCTTTTTCCGGCTATAGGTCATTATTACTATTGTGTGGTCACCTATCGGTGCCAGCACCTGCGCCTGATCGACCAATTCTTTCGTTTTTTCGGTATCTTCCGAGCCCATGGCGACGTTTTCGGCCTCTACGGGCTCATCTACGACTTCGGGAACAGCCGTATCGACGGCATCCGGGGTTCCGATGAAAAACTGTATCGACTTTACGCCGATAAATATCAACAGAATGACCAGCAGCAAAGCTTTCAACCTGGCTGGGTCTATCATGATCCGCAATCTTCTGGCTAATTTACTTCTTAAAAGAGCATTTCCAAGCCCGGGAGCCCTTGGCGGCCAGTTATTTGCCGACCTTTGCCTGAGGCTTCCAAACGCAATTTCGTCATTTTGCGGGGT
>JAGLHQ010000047.1 GCA_023143375.1 Planctomycetota bacterium | reverse complement strand
TAAATACGGCGTTTTTTGGGCTCCTGAGAGACCTGCCAACACCGATCCACAAACTTAACCCCCTATTAATACACAACTTTGGCAGCGATTTCAACCTGATTTTTAAAAATATCGGATAATTTACTGCCCGCAGGGCTTGCTGCCCAATCCCTAAGCACTAATAACTTTGATCTAAAATGATCAAAAACGCTTGACAAATCTTTGCCGGGTGGCTAATAAAGGCATCTCTTAAATATTTTCCTTTACTCATTATGGAATTTCTGATAGAACATCGTGTTAATCTGGTCATTTTGTTTGATCGTGTTCTTAAAATTGCCCCTTGGGTTACAGCTTTTGCAACGCAGGTGGGCATCATTATTAAATATTTGGAGTAATAAGGTTATGTTACCTGCAAAGAAAACAAGTAAGTCACGAACCCGTACACGTAGGAATCACAAGAAGCTTAAAACGACAAATTTTTCTTTTTGCAGCCGTTGCGGTAATGCCAAGTTGCCTCACGCCGCGTGCGATAAGTGCGGCTATGTCAATCCTAAGATCACATTAAAGCTCGGCAAGGAGGAAACCAGCTAAGCATGCGGATCGCAATCGACGCCATGGGTGGCGACCATGCACCTGAGGAGATCATCAAGGGTGTATTGGAAGCAAATACTTTGCTTGACAAGGATGACGAACTGATACTGATAGGTATCAAAGAGTGTATTGAATCGCAGTTGTCCGTCATGGGAGCTAATGCTGACGCAGTCAGTATCGTAGATGCTCCGGAAATTATCGGTATGGACGAACCTCCTGTCGAGGCACTCCGTGCCAAGCGTAAGAGTTCTATCGCGATAATGGCGAAGATGGCTTCGAAGAAACAGGTCGATGCTGTGATCTCCGCGGGCAATACCGGCGCATGTGTTGCGGGTTGTCAGCTTAGGATGCGAAACCTTGAGGGTGTCAATCGCCCTGGTATCGCAGTGGTCCTTCCGACATTCGGCGGTCCGGTTACTATGTGCGATGTCGGTGCCAATGTTGCATGTAAGCCTCTGAATCTCTATCAGTATGCCGTGATGGCAAGCCTGTATTCTCAGAATGTTCTGGGGATCGAGAACCCTCGTGTGGGTATAATGAGTATTGGCGCCGAAGAATCCAAGGGCAATATGCTTGTTAAAAACACGCACGAACTTATCAAGGCTGATAAACATTTGAATTTCATAGGAAATCTCGAGGGCAGGGATATCTTCGACGGTATCTGCGACGTTGTTGTCTGCGAAGGTTTTGTCGGCAACGTAACGTTGAAGATCACCGAGGGACTTGTAAGCATGATGTTTAAGGCGATCAAGCATGAGCTTATGCAGGCGAGCCTGGAGCTTGCTATGGAATTTAAGCCAATTATGACGCAAATATACAAAAACTACGATTATCACGAGTATGGCGGTGCCCCGCTTCTTGGCGTTGACGGTACCGCCTTGATCTGTCACGGCGCAAGCAAGGCCCGGACGATCAAAAACGCGATCATGGCGGCAAAGAAATATCATACTGAGAAAATAAACGATCATATTGTCGAATTCCTGTCAACTACTTCAGCGAGGACAAATGGCGATTAGACCTAGAATTCCGTTTCCCGGACCATATAAGGCTCACATCATCGGGACAGGTTCGTTCCTTCCGGAAAAGACGCTGAC
>JAGLHQ010000046.1 GCA_023143375.1 Planctomycetota bacterium | reverse complement strand
CGGTCGCTTTAGGAATAGTTTGAATTCTTGACTATCGTGGCGTTTTATGGTAATTCAGTTTCCATGAAGGGTTTATTTCGGGAAAAATCGACCCATTTCAAGGTATCTGATCGCGCTATTAAAGGGGTTTTTCAATGAAAACTAAAAATGTATCCTTTCTGGTAACGGTAATTCTGGGTATTATCTCTGCCGGGTGTCTTGTTCTTAGCTATCAGGTTGGGACGGACATCTGGAACGGTCAGGGAGATCGTCTGGTGCAATGGGAAATGTTACGAGTCAGCTTTTGGCCGATGGCTGCCTTTCACATTGTCTTCTTTGTAAACGCAACGATACTGCTTAGCAATTGGCGCAAAGGAACCAAATAAATGTTTTGATGCCCTGTTTTTCGGAGGCCTTTGTCCCGCATGGTTAACAGGCGTGCGGATACAAAAATTATGACGATCCCTGAGAACATCTCGATCAACAAGGAAGTAGAGATAGCCAGAGTGGAGTTGGTATTCAGGTATGACCGTTCCAGCGGGCCGGGCGGGCAGAATGTAAACAAGCTTAACACGAAGGTGACGCTGGTGTTTAATGTCGCTGGGTCGGAAAGTCTTAGCGCGTATCAGAAAAAACGGATAACAGATCGGCTGAGTTCGCGTATCAATAAGGCTGGCGAGATCATGGTGGTTTCGCAAAAGTCGCGTTCTCAGTCGGCCAATAAGGAGGATGCCGTTGGAAGGCTCGCCGTGTTGCTGGCGGGGGCGTTGAAAGTACAAAAAGCACGGAGAAAAACAAAACCGACGCGGGCGTCTAAGGAAAGACGTCTAAAGGCCAAAAAGCAGAGGTCAGAGATCAAAAAAGACCGGTCAAGAACTGCCTTTAGGCAGGGAGATTCTTGATCCCTGGATCGCATAAGCGTGACGAAATGGAAACAGGGATTACAGTGTGGCTATAAAACGCCTTGCGAAATGAATGATATAATTGTATAATAGGTTTATAACTATTATTTATCAGGAGATACAGTATGTGTGATGCATGTGGTTGCGGCAGCGAACATGATTTTGAAAACAAGGTCGCGGAAGTTATAGAAACGATCCGTCCGATGCTTCAAAACGATGGCGGCGATATTCAATTGGTGGGCGTTGACGATGACAAGACCGTTCGTGTGCGATTGCAGGGCGCTTGCAAGGGTTGTCCGGGTGCACAGATGACGCTTAAGATGGGCGTCCAGAGGATCCTTCAGGAAAAGATACCTGAAGTTAAAACCGTTATCGCCGTAGAGTAATACGTTGCGGCTATTTAACCTGTTGCTTCAAACGGAATACGTGTATATATCGCCTGTTGCTCTGCTTTAGCGGTTCGACAAACTCATACGGTCCGATGTCGCGTGGTGTTTTCATGAAATCTATGCGGTCTATCCTCCACTTCTTATAATATACGTATTTCGGTAAAAGCCCGACGCGTGAGTCCCATGCAACATATTTAACACCTTTTTGATAACAACTCTTAACAAATTCATCAGCGTTGTTTCCGTCGATGTGAGAGACTCGGACGATGTCTCCCTTCCTTGACGGTGCGAATAATTTAACAATATCAGGCATCGATGTCACAATTTTTTCGCCGGGTTCAGTATTGGCTGTGAACCATTCGGCGAGCATTCTAAACTCGGCATCGGTTTTCCCGCTGCCAATAGTTTTTGCCAACTCGAAATGATTTGAAAAGATCATCAGTGACATAATGGCGGTCATCGTAACGATGCCTAAGGCACCTTTGCCTTTGTTAAAGAGCAAGCCTGCTATTGCAAAGACGATGCTCGCTATAATTGAAGCTGTAAGCAAACCGGTGCAAACGGGGCTTAGCATCGCTGCTCGATCCATGGCGGGTAGAAGCCGGAAGATCCACACAACCGAAATGATTATTAGGGTCACACATAATATCGCCGACAATGCGATGGGCATTTTTTTATTTATGGCTTTCAGTATTGTCTGCCACCCATAACAGCACAAAAGCATGACGATGGGCACGAGTATATAACAATATCTCGGGGAACTCTTCATTCGCATCATGTGTACCGCTAAATTGCAAGCCAGGAAAACGAAGCACGGCAATAATTTAATATTTTTCTTAATCACGGCGTAAACAGCAGTGGTGATGAATCCTGCCATGGTTAAGAACTTGCTTATACCGAAAAGCATCTCGTTTGCCTGCTGTATCGATTTGAGAGCGTCCTGCGATGGTCGTTCTACAAACATAGCCTTTATCCATGCGGGCAACTGCAGCAGGCCTCCTATCGCAGTGTTCCAAAGCAGATCAAGGTATCCGAGTCCAATAGGCTTTCGGTATATGTAATGTCCGAAGTAATGCGCCTTTGTGGAGTTTTCCCAGGTGATCTTTGTGAAGGCGATCCATACCGCCAGTGGAACAAATACCAGTGCTCCTTTTGCCAGAGCGATAAGTATATTTTTTTTATCTCTGCGTTCGAAAACATCTGCCGCCATTGCCGCGACGATAAGGACGGCGGCGTCGTAGCGTATTACGGTTGCGGCACATGCAACGAGATAACGATATTTCGAGCTTATAAGTATCAGGTATAAAGTGAGTAAAGTGAAAAACATAAGCGTTGTTTCCGCCATCGGCTGAGTGAGCATTAGTGCCACCTGCGGGTTTAAGGCAAAAACGATCACGAGCCAGAATGCCGCTTTTCCTATGAATTTCCTGGCGATCAGATAGAGAAGGATCAGGCTTATAGGGTGCACTATTGCATTTAACAACCAGCCGGCAGTGAGTACGGGGTGGTTTCCGCCGATAAATTTGCTTAGACCTATCTGCAGCAATCCAAGGCCTGGCAGTCTTTTGAAACTGCTGGGAAGCTCGAATGAAATTATCTTCTCGGCAACTCTTACAAATAATGGGAAGTCCGAATTTGGAACACTTGTATACCCGAAAAGCTGTATCGACTGATATATTCCGAAGATCAAAAGAACTGCTATGGCAAATAGCTCGAATCTCTTCTGGATATTAACAGAGACATCGTTCACTGAAATATCGTTGACCGAAATATTGTCGTATTTTTTGTTTTTATGTCTCCGCTTCCTCGATCCCATTATATTGTTCCCACACGCTTAAATAATCGCAAAGTTACTTTTTCAGTTCATCTTGATCTTGCTGTTCCTGTCGCGGCATCAGTTCGAAGACACTGACCCACCTGCTTCTTCCTGTTCCAACCCGAAAACGTTCGATAAATCTAAAGGGCGGATAGTCTTTTTCAGCACTAAGTCTACGAAGTGCCGGCAAAAGGCCCTTTTTGACTTTTGCGCTTCCTCTGGCGGTACAGGCGACATAGGTAAGATTATTTTCATAACAATTTTCCACGAAACCCTCGAATGTAGGGCTTGCCATTGTTTTTAATTCTATTATGTTATCTGCGTGCCCGTCGAGCAATATTTTTAATAGAGGCGACCATGTGCATCCCATTTTTTCTCCCGGCTTCGCGTTTTCCGCATACCAGTCCGCAAGCATTTTGAATTCATAGTTATAAGATCCGCGTCCTATAGCTTTTGCAACCATAAAATGTTGCGATCCTATCATAGCGCATGTTAAGATGCTAAGCACAAAGTATCGAGCAAAGAATTTGAATTTGAACAGCCAGCATCCCGCCAACAATATTAAGCCTATCGTGATCATCGCTGCGTAGACTACGGGGTAAGCTGCTATGCCTGCTCTTGCTGTTTTCGGTATGCTTGGTGCTATTTTAAAAAAGTAAATAAGTCCCGGAATCATGATAGTTGTAAGTGAAATCAAGGTAATGATGCGTAGCTTTCCGCTGTCCTTATCGAAAAGTTTCCATAAAACGTAAAATCCGTACCATGATATAAGCAGTGCGAGCCAGACCGCCGGGACACAGTAACGTGTATGGCTGCTAATTCGCATAGAGTGCGCCATTATGTAAAAGAACATAAAGACCGCTAATGACAGCAAATACCAGTTTCGTTTTATAATAGAATATATGATTGCCAATGCCGCACTTGCGCCGGCTATTATTTTGCTGTAAAGATGCAGGCTGGTTATCGCAGTGCCAATGGCAACTGCCTGTTGTTGGGTAGCCGGAGGAGTAAATGTTGCTTTTATTGCAGCCGGTAACTGAAAAAGGGGTGCATAAATCGTATTCCAGAGCAGGAGGAAATATTTCGGAAAGCCGGTTCTTGTTCTGGTTCCACTTGCGTTTACTTTGTAGTGTCCAATATAATGTACGGTTTTCGTGTCTTTGTAATAATATGTTCCAAACATCCATAGCAGAAAGGGCAGTGAAGCAAGTGCTGCGTATAAGAATGCCTTGCACCGTTGTTTTTTTGTTTTTCCGGTCACCATGTCCATCAGGAATGCGATAAAAATAAGCACTGTACATTCGTATCGTACCATCGATGCAATAGAAGCAAAGAGATAGGCCCACTTAGAATGTCTAAAAATAAAGTAAAAGGTTGCAAGTGTGAAAAATATCATAGAGGTTTCGGCAATTGGAGAAGTCTGGTATCGCATGACCCATGGATTCAGCACTGCCACTACGGCAAACCATATCCCTGCGTTTCCGAGTAGTTTTTTTGCGATCTGCCATAGCAAAACGGTATTCAAAACGCCCATAATCGCGTTAAGCAACCAGCCAGCTGTGAGCATTGGATGCGCTCCACCGACAAAATTGCTAAGCGTGACAATCAATATTCCAAGAACAGGAGCCCTCTTAAAGGTAGATGGGATATTAAAAGCAAGCAATTCTTGTCCTGTCCTTACGAAACCTGAATAATCCGGATTTGGTACAGGAAGGGCCCCGAAAAGCCTGATAGATTTGTACACACCAAACGCAAGGAGAATCACAAGAACGATTATCTCGAATCTATGTTGAGCTTTTTGATAGTCAACATCAATCTCGACCGGTTTTTGGAGAAGAGTTGTTTTTTTTCGTTTTCTTCCACGTCTTGCCATGAAATTTCCTTTTGGAATTCAAACTTTGAATCTTCGCCACTTAATTTGTTATTTACTCAGCATCCCGGCGATAAAGTCTTACGTTCAAATTATTTGTTCTTGTTTTGCTTGTACATTTGCTTTCTTGCGTTAAACAAAGTTTCCTGTATGAGCTTTCGATTGGCCCCTATGAGGTCTGCGAGTATCCCGAGGGCCATCAGCAAAAACGCTATAATGAGCATTATAGCAGCGAGGATAAGTGACTGGATGTGCCCTGCGGCAGAAGCGGCAGAGAAATAGTAATACAAAAATCTTGCGCATAAAATGGTGCCGATAACGCCGGGAACAAGAGCGCAATAAAAAAATGTTTTGAACGGCTGATAAGTTATATACGACCTGATAATAATGCTCACTGATCTAGAAATATATTTAGGTATGGAAGATATAAGCCGTGATTCTCTTGTCTTTGCGTTGGTCCTGATCGGAACATGTCCGAGTCGCATATTCATGTGACCTGCCTGAATAATTGTTTCAAGCGTATATGTGTATCGATTGAATACGTGTAATCTCATTGCCGCCTCAGCCGAATAGGCTCTAAACCCGCTGGTCGTATCCGGTATCCTTGTTCCTGAGAACCGGCGAACGACTTTACTTCCTGCTCGCTGTAATTTTTTCTTGAGCCATGAAAAATGTTCAATGTCATCTATTGGTCTGGCGCCGATAACCATATCGAGTTTGCCTTCGACCACCGGTACGATCAGATCACCAATGCAATGTCCGCTATACTGATTGTCACCGTCGGTGTTAACGATTATATCGGCACCTAGATCGAGGCATTTTTGTATTCCTGCCAGAAACGCATGAGCAAGCCCGCGGTTTGAGCCCAGGCTTAGTACGTGATGAACGCCAAGCTGTTTTGCAATTTGAGTCGTTTTGTCCTTGCTTCCGTCATCGATGACAAGGTATTCAATTGTATCGATGGCGGGCAACTCGTTTGGAAGGTCGTTTATGACCTCAGGCAAGGTTTTCTCTTCGTTATAACAAGGTATCTGAATTATAAGTTTCATGGCTGATCCTGCGTTTAAGATATTATCGTCAAGGACATTATACAAAATCGACTAAAATCAATCCAGACATTAATTTAGGCGTCAAATATCTCTTTTTGCTGGAATTGACGAATAAAAAGTCGTGTCTGGATTATAATTTTCATAGCTTATCACTACCAAAATTAACAAGCTCGGCGTCCCGAAGTTTATTTTGAGGTTTTTCAGAGTCCTATTTTATTATTTCCAGCGAATGAACTCTTGACAAATGAATTCAATGCAATGAATATATACGCGAGGACGTGGTTTGATTTGAATCGATCTAAAGGAAATGTAAAACGATAGTATGAGTAAATATGAAAAGATATCAGCTTTTGCCCGCAGGCTCACTACTACAAAACTTGACTGCGGAAAGACCTTTCGGGAATTGACGGAGTATGACGGTTTGTCGCTGTGGTGGTTTGCTCATTTCGATTTTCTTATGTTTTTATTGACCCTTCCGGAAAATCCGGGCAGCAAGATGCCCAAAAACCTGCGATTTCAATGGTGGGTATCAAAGCTGCCGACATGCGTTTTTGGGGGCTTAAATTTTTGTTTCGATCTGGGCAGGAAAGTGGTTGTCAAGTCGATCCTGCTTTCGAATAAAAAACCGGAACCCAAAGACGATAAGAAGAAGATCTTATTTACTACCAGAGATATAACGTGGCGAGAAGTTAAAGATTACCAGACGGGTAAAATTAAAAAGACCGATATTTTCTTAGACTCGGTGCTTGAGAATTTACAAAACAAAGAAGGCATGGCTCTTGTAGGCACCTATCCTTTAGTCAAATATATTTATCCTTTCAAGTCCGCAATTAAAAGCCTTGGCATCCTGATCGAAAGAGTAAAGAACTGGGACATTCCGTATCGGCCGTTCAATCTTTATTGGTCGGTAAACATCGCTAAGAAAGAACTTCAGGCAGCCCGGCACTTTAACAAAGTATGGAAGGCGCTTTCGACTGACCGCCAGTTTCACAGCTTATGCAGTTTTAAAAACGATGATGACTTCGACTTGATCTACAGAAAGCTTAAGTTTTATTTCATGGTTCTTCTGCCCTATGTTGTTAAACGTATTGAGATGTCAAAAGAACTTCTTGAAAAGGAACAGCCGGACATGGTGCTTTTGGTAAACGAATATGGCATCTTTGAGCGATCCTTGCTTATCGCCAGTAAAAAGAAGGGCATCCCAACTGTGGCTATACAACACGGCAATATTTCCAAATTCTCCAACGGTTATATTTATGCAAAAGATGAGATCTCGCCGGACGGCAGCGCGGGTGCTCCTTTCTGTCCGATACCGGATAAAACGCTTGTGTTTGGGCAGCATTACAAAGATGTCCTTACCCATGTCAGCGCATACTCGCAAGAAAGTGTAATTGTAACAGGTCAGCCCGGCTATGACGTATTGAACACGATAAAAGAACATTGCAGCAGGGAAGATATATTGGCTGAGTACGGCATAGATAAGAACAAAAAGGTTGTCTTGTGGACTACCCAATGCTTTGTGCTATCCGACGAAGAAAACAAAAAAAATCTCCGTGCTGTTCGTGACACAATGGACAAACTTGATAACACTGTTTTGATTATCAAACAACATCCAAGAGAAGAAGAGGAGCATGGCCAATTGATTCGCAGTTGCTTAAATCTGCCTAACGAAAAATTCATTCTTGCTTCTAAAACCGCAGACACATTGGCTTTACTTTATGCCTGCGATGTAACGATCACAAAGTTCTCGACGACTGCGTCCGAGGCACTGGCACTGGATAAACCTGTTATCATTTTAAACCTGAGCGGCGAGGCAGACCTTATTGGTTATGTCGATGAGGGTGCGGCTATCGGAGTTTATGAGAGCGAAGATCTTGGGCGGGCCATTTCAAAATGCCTGGGAAATGACGCAGAACTCATAGAAAAGCGAATCTCGTATATTCAGCGGCATCTTTGCAAGATCGACGGTAATGCAACACAAAGGGCAACAGAAGTTATCAAACAAATTCTTGCGGTTTAAGTCGGGCTTTATTTTCGTAATCTTAAAACAGTTCTGAGTTGTTTGCGAAAGACAATACAGCAAAATGTCGCCAGCATTGCCGCCTTTATCAAGAAGAACCAAACAGCGTTAACGCCAGAGGCTTCCACTAAGTACACTAATCCTATAAAAGCGAACATCAATAACGTCGGTTTCCAAATCGTCCACAGCCGCACAGTTTTCTGTTCTATAAATACCTTAGAAACGATCCATGTCAGCAAAAACATGACAAAATAAGAAGCAACAGTAGTATATGCAGCGGCAATATAACCATACTTCGGTATAAATATAAGATTCAAAACAATGTTTAAAATGCCTGCGGCAAGCACTATTACAGAAAGATAAATAGTCTTTTTGGCATACGCGATATATCGGTTATAGACAGTAGCCATTCCATAAAAAAGATATCCTACTACAACGACTGGAACTACGCTAAGGCCCGGATGGAATTTCTTGTCTGCCAAAAGTATGACTATTTCTTTGGCGAAAAAAATCAGTCCCAAAGCAGCGACAGTTATGATCGAAAAGATCTTTTTTGACAGATCTTCTATCCTTGAATATTCTTTGTTATCCAGGAACTTGAAGAAATCCGGCATCAGGGCTGTTCGAGTCGAAGTTATTACAATAAGTATAAGCATGGCGATATTGTACCCCAGGCTGTACAGGCCTGCGGATTTTGTGTCGATCGTATTGTTGATCATGATCCTGTCAAATTGTGCCAGAATAACGCCGCTTAAGGCGTACGGAATAAGTGGGAAGGAGTAGGAAGCTATGTATTTAATATGCTCGATCCTGAAACACAATTTCACATATTTAGAAAGCTTTATCAGGACATAGATCGAAAACCCGCAGCCTATCAGCAGGAGTGACCACACCCGGCCTAAATAGCGGTTTTCTTTCAATATCCACGTCAGCAAAATAGCTACTATGAGGACGGCGTAGCCTTTTGTTACATTTATTACAGCCGCTTCTTTGCTTCGCTTTTGAGGGATCAATACCTGCTGATAAACACTATTTATAATGGCAAATAAAGCGGCAAATAACAAGAACGCGGGCAATAACCCGGGAAGTTGTATTACGTTTGATATTTGCTCGTAAAATATAAAAAATGCGGGGATAGTAACGCAGAAGATCAGCCCAACAAAGACCAGAGTTGTTCCAAGGAATTCGTTAAAATCATCCGTTTTTTCATAATAATATCTTCCCACTGCGGAATATGAGTTCAGGGACAGAAGAACGGCCATGATGCCTACATAGCTTCTAAAAACCGCAACAACTCCGTAATCAGCCTCTGTAAGAAGACGGGTAAATATCGGGATAGAAATAAACGCCATCGCCCTCATTGCAACATTGGCAGAGAAGTAATTCTTCGAGTGCCTCAGTGTTTCAAAAAGATCGGAGTTCTTAATTTGTTTTAATACCTGTTTATCCATCATTTTTGCCGAACATTATTTACACAAATTACAATTTCATTTGGCAGCATTTTTAAATTTCTGAACATAATAATCTCTATATGCACACAATTTATCCCATACACTAAATGCCTCCATGCCCATACAATTATAGCCTAATCTGTCAATAAACCCGGCCATTAGTATTTCGCAAGATTTCACTTCTTTGCTCTTTTGATCTTTTTTCCATCTATAACATGCTTTCGGATCAAATACCCTATCAAGATCATGGAAGGCGGAGTTGTCCACCCAGTCCATTTCCCTGTCTTTTGCGGTAGAAATGTCTTTAACAATATTAACACCTAAAAAATCGGACAGTTGTTTTGCAACTGAATCTGTGTCCAAAACCAGATCCTCATATTTAATCAAAATCAGTCTTTCGGATTTGATATTTAATGCGACTTCCAAGTCTCTTTGTAAATCTATCATTACTTTCATAAGATTGTATTTTGCAAATCTATTCTTTGCTGACAACAAAACATCTCTGGCATCTCGATAAATATATATTACGTAAACATCTGTTTCTTCTACGGTTTTTAAGAGCCAGTCTCCAACCATCGTCACTTTAGAGCCTACAATTTCGATATCATTATTTCCTTTTACGGCATAGAGTGCTCTATCGTATAATTCTTTTAGATTGGAAAAGTCCTTTTCCAGACCGTCCATCATTTTGCTTCCAAGAATTCCCGATTCTGCTTTGAGTTCCGAAAGCAATACATTCTTTTGCTGATCGGTTAATGTAGACAAAAAAGATGTTATTCCTAAATGGCGAGAAGTTATAAAAATAGGTCGTAAAAAATCTCTATAAACCAAACATTCTTTCTGATAATTCAAGAAATTAGCCAAGAGTGTTGTTCCTGATCTCATGTACCCCGTAACTAATAGTTTTTTCATTTGACTTCTCTTTTCCGTACGTTTTTCTTTAATCTGGTCTTTGCCTGAGCCTGGCACCCTTACCTCAAGGCTTTTTCAGCATTTCCTCAATTTTTCTATGTTCTTCGGTTACCATTGCCGTCAAGACATCCGGTCTTGGTTTAAGATATTATAGTTAAAGACATTATACAAAATCAGCAGACTCCTCGTCCAGAAGTTTATTTGAGACCAGTTTAGCCTTTTAGAAAGCGTAAACTTAAAAACTGCGGAAAAACTACTTGACAAACTGATTTAAGTATGGTATTTTCTCCTAGTCTTTCAAAAAGGAATTGGTAATACGGCTGTTTGTAAAATAATCGCACAGAAAGGGGTAGCAAAATGAGAAATGTATTATTGGCACTAATAGCGATCGTGTTGTTGGCGGGCGGGCCGCTAATGGCAACCGAATGTGGGGGATACATCGACGGCTTGGTTTCTCTATGGAATCTCGACGAAGGAGCAGGGACGACCGCTTATGATTCAGGAGGCGATAACGATGGGACACTATTTGGCGATCCGCTCTGGGATACTAACGGCGGCCAGATCGGCGGGGCGCTGGAGTTTGACGGCAACGGTGATTACATTCGAACAACTTATGAAGGCGGACCAAGCGAGTACACGATCGCACTGTGGTATAATCTAAATGAGGATATCGAGATCAACACTTCAAATACAGCCTCTATGAAGGTATTACTTTCAAAAACCGGAGATGAAGCCTATAGGGTTGATTCATGGCATCTTAAGTTTTATCTCCATGGATTAACATTGTGGAATGAAACCTCTGCTGGGAACTACAGTTGGGTAGGTTATAATCCTGGAATGTTTTATAAGGACCAATGGCATTATGTAGTTGCGACAGGGACCAGTACTGAAGGCAGAGTATATTTCGATGGAGAGCTAAAAAATACCACTTATGATAATTTTGTTGTAGGAGTATGGGACGACTCTGTTCCCCTGGATATTGCAAGGCCTTATAATGGAACCCCTGCAGACCGATTTTTCAATGGAAAGATCGATGAAGTTGCGGTTTTTGACAGAGTTTTATCGCCTGAGGAGATATGGCAAAGTTACGTCGATGGCCTTGAAGGACAGGGCTATCCTTATGATCATAAAGCAGTGGCTGTCAGTAAGATTGATAATGCCATAGCGCAAAAAGAAAACTTAATCATAACCATAGAGACAACTATAGCAGAAGAAGAGTCTGCGATTACCGAGCTGGATGCGCTTGTGGAATGCGGAGATAATATTGATCTGAAGCCAAAGGCTATCCATCAGGCCAAACAGGAAATAAGGCAGGCTATCCATCGCCAGGAAAAACTCAAAAAAGAGTTGCTCAAAAGTATTGATGACTTGAATAAAGCTTTAAATAGACTCGGTTATGATCCTGTTTCTGCTTCGGAATAATATAATGGCACTGTCAATAGCCGCGGGCATCTTAGTAATATAAGCCTGCGGCTGTTTTTTTGCCCCATTCTGCCCGCAAGCTAGCCACTATACAATTTGGCTGTGGAAAACTTTTTGGGAATTGACGGAGTATGCTGTTTTATCGCTGTGGCAGTTTACTCATTTCCTATTCCCTATAATTTCCTCTATTTTTTCTATTATTCTTCTTCCGCTATTGCCGTCAAGGTAACCCAGTCTTGGTTTCAGATATTGCTCTCTTTTTACTTTAAACTCCTCAATATATTCATTTGTAAGACCTTTTAAGAGATTTTTCTTTAATTCATCCTTCGTAGTTGCTTTCATCTCGATCTCGTTATTAAACTGATCCGGAAGCGTTACAAGGTTTTCCGGATTGATAATAACTATCGGGATTCCGAAAACTACCGCTTCAAAAGAAGAATATGATGACACCGATATCTGCAAATCCGTCGCTTTAAACACATCATACAAGTTGACGTCCTTTGTAATAACGTAATTATTTGTGTCTATACCCTCTAAGATGGTGTTATATTTTTCTATATTTTCTCTTGGATGTATCTTAACGATAAAAAACAGGTCCTGATTTTCCTCGATGGCACATCTGTAGAAATCATTCACCAACCCGCATGCTCTTTCGCTGAGCAGCGGCTCCATCGGCTGGGTGCAAATCATTACCACCTTTTTTCCTTCGGGTATCTGGATGCCCAGGTCTTTCGGGCGCTCGGTATTGGCTGCCATTTTCAGTATCTGGTCAAAAGCCGGGTTGCCCGTAACGAAAGTATTTTTCTCGATCTGGAGACCCTTGTAAAAGTTTTTATAAAAGTCCCCCCATACAAAAAGATGATTGCCCGGACGCTCATTGCCAAAAACCGTCTGTTTTCGGCAGAACGGCATGCGTAATAATATATTAAAAAGCAGATAACCTATACGTTCTTTCCACGGGTTCTTTACTTTTTCCATTCTTATGAACGACGGCTGAATTACTATATATGGTATTTCATTTTTCTCCGCCCAGATGTTGCAGTATTTATTTATATACCCGCTGGCATCGCCTGTTGTTATCATAACGTCCGGCGCGATTTCGGCCAATTGTTTTTCCAGCCTGGGTTTTTGTGCTATAAAGCAGCACATTTTCCTTATAGTTCTGCGTCTTTTGCTTAAAGCAGACGATCCCTCTATTTCTTTGTATTTTTCTACAAAAGGTGACGCGTCAATTTCTATATATTCGTCAAAATATTTAAGTGCCCCTTCTTTTATATTTTTCCCTTTATATTTGGAAAACACCCTATCGTTTGTGTCGAAATAAATCGTGTGATGTTTGTCTTTACACTCTCTGGCCAAACTAAAAAAGACAGGCTTGGATAAATACCAGTGGGTAGGAATAAAAACTATTCTTAGTTTCATTTTTTGTAGATTCTCGCTTTTATTTTTTTAATCTCGTCGGCCTTTTCAACATAAAAGCTGTTTATCATATCTTTTGTTTTTTCGTCCAGATCTTTTTGAACACACATTTGATTTATCTTGATAACCTCGGGATTAGCATTCAGATAATCCATTACGCTGCCAAGGCCGATCGGTTTTTCAAACGGAATGTTTTCATAAATATTTTTAATAAATTCATAGTCTTGCGGGTAATCTAATGTAAATCTTAATTCAGGCCGATCAAGTTTCTTTTCCACCTCGATCGTTTCGATGTCGAAAAGCTCCGGCCGATTAATAAGGTATCCCCAGATTTCCGTATCGACAACCGTTTTAATTTCGCAGACAGTCTCGAGCGCCTTGACGTTCATTCCATAAGTAGCGGCGCCAAGAGGCAGGCCGTGGACTTTTATAAAATCGTGACCTCCCGTTTTTATTTGTTCAATTATCCTATTTGAATAATCAATTGAGAACAAAGGATTATCGGCTGTGATGCCCAAAAAACAATCCAACTCATGCAATTTTGCCGCATCTAAAAGCCTCTTCAGGACATCGTCCTCATCGCCTAAAAACCATGAAATGTCGTTTTTATCTGCTATCTCTATTAAAGGACTGTCCTGAGGATTTGGCGAAGTACAGAGTACGATCTCCGCAATATCATGTATTTGTTTTGCCCGTTCTATTATTCTTTCAACAACCGTTTTGCCATTTAAATCCTTAACGATCTTAAATGGCAGCCTGGAAGATTTCAATCTTGCAGTGATCAGGAAGCCTATTTTCATTGGGAATCTCCGGTATTATCTAAATGCGTAAAGCTTTCTATATCGGCTTTTTGGAAGTTGTAACGAACATTGGAGTAATCGATTATTTCGTCTTCGTCTATATCTCTGATCACCTCAAGACCGATCAGTTGCAAAAACTGACTTTGCCTGATCGGGCTTTGCTGCTCGGTTCTCTTAAACCAAAGATCGTCCGGCGAAAGCTTTTGTCCTTTTTTGATGTCTTTCCTGGCAACAATAGCTTTTTTCATGGGCCCGGTATTACCGTATTCCAACTCTGCCTTTGACATTTTCATCCCGCCGCTGCCATGGACCGTCAATGCCAGTTCCATCAAGCCCTTTATTTTGATCATCTGTTCTTTTCCCACTGCGGCGTGGTGGTCTATGCGCTTGGCGCCAAAGTCTGGGGTGTAATGTTTTTCCAAAATGTTAAAGCCCATCATAGCTGCCATTACACTAACGACCTCATTGTTTGGATCGTTAAATGCCGTGTGGTCCGCATATCCTACGGGCAGATCGAATAAAGCGGCTATCTTAAGCATCTTAGACAAATTAATCTTTGCATAATCAGTCGGGTAATCCTGGAAGCCATATATTAAAACAATATCGTCCTTCTGCCTGGTTTTTAAAAATTCTATTGCATACTCGATCTCGCCAATTGTCGAACCGCCGACCCCTAAAATGATCGTTTCGCCAAATTCAACAGCCGCCTCAAGCAGAAAATAATCGTTTAATCCTGTGGCATGCAACTCGACTGCATACACATCCAATTTGCTTTTGTTAATATACTCCAGGCTCTCGACATCATCGCATAAAGCGATTACGTCCAGCCCTTTTTTATTTGAATGATCGATAATTGCATCCCACTGGTTTTCGTCGAAGATCCATTTTTTGATCTCGGGGATCGCGGGATGTGTTTTCTGCATGTAGCTTTCAGGGTTCAATAACAAATGGAATTTAACCGCATTTAAGCCGACTTCGGCTATCTCGTCTATCATCCTGTAAAGATAGTCGATATCTCCCTCGTGATTATATGCGGTTTCCCCGATAATATATGGTTTCTGTTTTTGTTTCATAAAAACGATCCTGCCTTTATCAAATCAGTTTGTTTCCTGTTCGTGAAAATGTTGTGTTACTTTTTTGTATTCTTTCCATTGGCCAATATCTAAATATTCTTTTTCATTGACGGGATATGTAAGAACTTTTTTGCCCTTTTCGGTCAGTATCTTGATCAGATCGGTCATATCCATATGTGTGTCGGCCGGTATAAATTCCAGGACATCTTTATTTAGGATATATACGCCGGTATTGATCGTGAAAGTATACTCCGGTTTTTCCTGAATATTCACTACTTCTCCGCCATCTTTAAAATTTATTACCCCATACGGAATTTCATAATGCTGAACAGAAGAGATGATCGTCAATGAGGCGTTTTGTTCTTCATGCAAGGCAAGTACATTTTCAAAATTTGCTTTAACAATGATATCGCAATTTGAAACAATAAAAGTCTCGCTGATCTTCTTTTCGATCAGTTTCAAACTGCCTGCTGTTCCATAAAAATCTTTTTCCTTAATAAAGTTTACTTCATAGTCTTTTTCTATGCCCTCAAAGTAAGCTTTTATCATCTCGCTTTTATGGTTTAGTGTCAGATAAAATTTTTCTGCACCCTGCTGCTTAAACTCATCTATGATCATTTCAATAATAGTTTTTTCGCCGATCGGTATCAACGGCTTTGGGAGTATCTTAGTGAACGGTTCCATGCGTGAGCCTTTTCCGCCAGCCATAATAACAACAGGAACGCTTATTTGGCTTTTCTTATACGGCGGCTGTTCCGTTCTGGGGAAAGACTGATCCCACGTTACATACTCTATCACCCGGTGTTCGCCATCTATTACAGGTATCAATTCGATTTTATACTTAAGGAACAGTTCTTTAGCCCGCTCCATTGAGAACTTGTCTTTTTGTATGCAAACGGGAGTTCTGTTATATATTTCACCGATGTCGCCTTCCAGGCTTTCGCCTTTTAATATGTGACGCCTGATGTCTCCGTCACTAATAGCCCCCAGTAGTTTCTTGCTCTGATCTACAACTAACAATGCCTTTACAGCGGTTTTGTCGAGCCTTTTTAAGGCTTCTTTTGTGGAATCTGACTCATAGATCAGAATGTCTTTAAGTGACATTTATATCTCCTATATCAAATTTAACGTCAAAGAAGCTTTTCTTTAGTATATTGCACAAGTCATAGCTCTTTAGAGTTTCTTTTATTTTCTTTGCAGTACCGCCCTGGTCATAGGGATTTATAATACCCTTAAGGCTTTTCTGAAATCCCTGGGAATACAACCTGTCGAACGCTTTTTTGAGATCTTCTTTTAAGGGTTGACAGTCGATTATACTTTCTACCTTGATCCGTCCCTTTTGTCTATCCCCAATATTAATTGTTCCCACCTTAAAGCTCGGTGCCTCTGCGATGCCGCTTGATGAGTTTCCTACCATTGCATCTACAAACTGTAACGTCGATAAATAACGAAGCTGGCCCATAGAGGTAAAGCATATAGTGGTTTCCGGATTACATGATACATAGTCATCGATCATTTTATTGATGGCTCTTCCGCCGGCATCTGCGTTTGACTTGGTAAAAATAATATTCGTTTCTTCCATGCCGCTCAATGTATCAAGCAATATTTGAAATTGCTCTTGCGACGTATTGTCCTCAAGTGTAACCGGATGAAACGTTACTAGCAGGTTTTTCTTACCGAATTTATAATTCAGTTCTTTTTCCAAATCTTCTTTGGATAATAACTTCAGTTCTCTAATATTATCCAGCCCGATAGCACCGACATTAAAGACTCTGTCAGGGGCTTCTCCTAATTGAATAACCCTCTTACGATACTCCTGCGCGGAAGTAAAATGAAGGTGACTCATTTTTGTAATGGAATGGCGGAATGCTTCATCAACAACTCCCTCGGTGCTCTCTCCCCCGTGCAGATGCGCAATAGGAATTCTGCTTATCGCCGCCGCTGCGACAGCCGTAAATATTTCGAATCTGTCGCCCAGAACCACAACAACGTCCGGCCGAAGGGATTCATACCCCTTAGCAAATCCGCTGATAGCCAGCGACATAGACTCCGCGATCCCGACAGGTGTATCCGAACAGAGCCCAATATCGATTTTTTCATCGATATCAAACCCGTCATTTTCTATTTCCTTGTACGTCAAACCGTATTCCTGGGAAAGGTGCGTTCCTGTTACCATAAGCTGCAGTGTCAAGTCAGGATCGGCGCCGATCTGTTCGAGCAAAGGCCTTAAAAGGCCATACTCTGCTCTGGAACCTGTAATAACACAAATCTTCTTTTTCATACTTCTACTATCTCGTCTTCCTGGAAATCTCTTTTTGCGATCTTTCCTATTACATTATCCCACTCCATCGGGCTGATTCCCGAACCGGGCCGTTTAGCCGTAATGTTGTCCGGGCTAAAAGTTTCGCCTTCCTTGATGTTTTTCTTAGCAACAATGCTTTTTCTTGCGATCTGTTTATTATCTAATTCGCTCGCGCTTGGTTTCTTTACTCCGTCTCCAGAGATTTTTTCAACATTTCTTATTGCCTGCACCATGGCTTTAAGCTCACCCGGCTCCAAAGACGCCTTGTGGTCGGGACCGGCCATACTTTTATCGAGAGTAAAATGCTTTTCTATCACCTTAGCTCCCAATGCCGCCGCTGCGATCGGCACTTCTATACCAAGCGTATGGTCAGAATAGCCAACGTCTACATTCATCGCATCTTTGATAGTAAGCATAGCCGACAAATTCACGTCCTCAAAAGGCGAAGGGTATTCTGTGTTACAGTGCAATATTGTTATATCGGTTCTATCGGTTCCGGATTGAAGCAAAATATTAAGCGCATCTTCTATTTCTTTTAGATCTGCCATCCCTGTAGACATAATAATACGCGTGCCTAATCCGCCTATTTTTCTTAGATAAGGCAAATTTGTTATCTCCCCGGAAGGGATCTTCATTATCTCAAGGCCAAGCTCGCAAAGCAAGTCTATGCTCTCTAAGTCAAATGGTGCTGACATGAACATTATATCTTTTGCCTGACAATGCTTGATCAGTTCTTTGTGTTCGGCAGGACCAAGCTCCAGCCTTTTGACCATTTCGAGTTGCGATTCTTCTTTGCCCGTTGTTTCTTCCTGATAAGCTGCCTTTGGAGCATGTGCGCTTATCACGTTTTCGGCTTTAAAAGTCTGAAACTTAACCGCGTCGGCACCGGCATCTGCAGCGACGGCGATAAGCTCCAAAGCCAGCTTGACACTGCCGTTATGGTTAACTCCCGCTTCAGCTATTATAAACACCTTGCTCATGTTTATCCGATCTTCTTCGCCGGGTTCCCGGCACTGGTTCCGCTTTCTTGAAGTAACTCCCTTACGAAAGCTCCTGCGCCGATGGCTGGGTTGCTTCGTATTATAATGTCTTGCGCGGTAACACTTTTGCTGCCTGCAAAAGTCGCCTCACCGATTGAGTGCACACCGCTGCCTATTAAAATAATTCCTTTTTTCATGATCGGTTTCTGCTAACAAGCTTTTTAATTTTTTCACAAACATAATGCACGTCATCTTCGGTATTCAATGTCGAGCTCGGCAAACATAACCCTCTTTCGTATATGGAAAAAGAATTTTCAAGTTTGCCTTCCTTGTGATCTTTATATGGCGGGAAATCCGTCGCAGGTACAAATATCCTTCGAGTAGGGACCCCCTGGTCCTTCAATTTTTCCTGCATCTCCGGTATGTCTGTTTCATTGTCAAAAACAATACAAGTCAGCCACCAACAGCTTTCTGCGCCTTCGTGTTCTTTCTGGAAAGAAATAAACCCGAAATCGCTCAATTCATCTTTGTATATCTTATTGAAAGTTTTTTTCATCTCCAGAAAACCGTCGAGCTTTTCTATTTGAGCAAGTCCGATAGCCGCTTCTATGTTTGTCATCCTGTAATTAAAACCTACCTCCGGATGGAAATAGCCTCTGGACTCGTCTCTTGCCTGGTTTGCAAGAAACCTGGCATGCTTTAATCTATCTTTGTCATTGCTTACCACCATTCCGCCGCCGCCGGTAGTGATAACTTTATTACCGTTGAAACTTAAACAACCATAATCTCCAAGCGCCCCTGTCCTGCTTCCTTTATACCGGGCTCCAAGACTTTCCGTTGCGTCTTCAATAACATATAGATCGTGCCTGCGGGCAATATCCATGATCGCATCCATATCGCAAGGGTTACCGAAAAGATGTACCGGTATTATAGCCTTAGTCTTTTTCGTGATGCGTCTTTCAATATCTTCAGGGTCAACGTTCCACGTATTAATATCCGAATCTACAAAAACCGGCTTTGCTCCAACGTAGAGTACGGGGTTGACCGTAGCTATAAACGTAAGAGCCGGGACGATTACTTCGTCACCTTCGCCGATGCCCAGCTCATAAAGAGCAACGTGCAACGCTGCGGTTCCGCTTTGGGTAGAGACTGCTCCTTCCGTTCCAAGATAACGAGCCAACCTTTGCTCGAATTCCGGAACGAATGGCCCGACAGTAGATACAAAAGTCGAATCTATTGCTTTGCTTAGCAGTTCCTTTTCTGCCTGCCCGACGTTAGGAGCATCCAAATAAATATTTCTACACATTATAAATATCCGGCTTATATAACCGCAGATTTTCGTCGTTCCTAAACCAGTCGACAGTTTCCTTAAGACCTCTTTCGATGTCATATTGCTGTCGCCAGTTAGTTAGTTTCTGTATCTTCTCGTTTTTACCGAACAATCTTTCAACCTCGCTGTTTTTAGGACGTACCCGTTCGGCATCTTTGACCACTACCGCTTCTGGGTTGATCATATTGACTAATTTTTGGGCCAGATCGCCCATCGATATTTCACTTTGTGTCGCTATGTTGATTGCTTCTCCGACGGTCCCGGATGACTCGGCTATTTCCACAAAACCGTTGGCAGTGTCCTTTACAAACAGCAAGTCCCGGGTGGGGGACAATTCGCCAAGCTTTATTTCCTTTTGCCCGGCCAAAAGCTGTGTGATGATCGTCGGAATGATCGCTCTGGCTGATTGGCGAGGACCGTAAGTATTAAAGGGTCTGACGATTTTTACCGGTAACCCAAATGACTTATTATAGCTAACAGCTAACTGATCGGCGGATATCTTAGTGGCAGAATAAGGCGACTGACCAACTTTCGGATGATCCTCGTCAATAGGAACATACTGCGCGGTGCCATAAGTTTCACTCGTAGATGTAATAAGGATATTTTCCAACTCATGCTCTTTAGAAGCTTGAAGGATGTTGTAAGTCCCGACGATATTTGTTTGAATATAAGCAAGAGGCGAAACGTATGAATAAGGGATACCGATAAGGGCCGCCAGATGGAAAACGCCTTTGCACCCCTTTATCGAATCCGACACAAAATCATAATCGCGGATATCGCCGGAAACAACCTCGACTTTATCTTTACCCTGTATCTGTTCGAGCCATCCCCAGCTGTTTTTGGAATTATATTTAATAGAGGCCTTTACTTCATATCCACGTTCGACAAGCGTCTCAACAAGATGCGAACCAATAAAGCCTCCTGCACCTGTTACAAAAACTTTCATTATACAAACCTCCATTTAAAGACTTTGCATGGTTTTTGAGAGCCCTTTTGAGCACCAAAAAAATCTGAGCTTAGATTCATTCAGTTTAATCCATTTTACTTATTTTGCAAATCTTTTTTGATATCGCTTAAACCGCCTTGAGACTATGACTTTACTCATTTCCAGCAACCGGGTACTCCAGGGCGGCCCTATCTATCATCTCGACCATAAACTCCGTAACATCGTCGCTTTCATCTAACAGCCGTTGTTGTTTTTGCTTCCAAAACTGCTTTAGGTCCGGCTTGCTTAAAAGTCTCTCGGCCTCATCGAGGGCTGCATCGAATGAGTCAGGCATAGATATCATCTCGTAATCTTTCCAGAGAGCATTAAGGTATCCGAAATCATAAGTTTCAAGACAAATCGTAGGGACGCCCAAAGCAACTGCTTCGGCAGCCATCGTTCCGCCCTCGACAAGACACAAACCGGCATACGCCAAAAGGTTGTGCATCTGATCGACAGGAACCGGATTTTCATATTGCTTCAACGACTCACCGAGCGGTTCTTCGGAGCTAATAACGACTCTTCCGAATTTCGACAACCGGTCTATGATCTTTTTAAGCTGATCGTCGCTGCTGCCCGTCTTACCGACGTCATGGCTTGCGCCCCACGAAACAGTGCGCACAAAAATATATTTATCGGCTGGATCAAGACCCGCTTTTTTCAACGGTTCCGGATCGGGCCGAAAATATTTGGGCGAGAGATAAGAAAGCACATGCAAACCGGCAAACTTAACATGCCTTTTGCCAAAATCACGGTAATACCCAAGGCCCGTACAAATATACGTAGCAAACGTCATCCCTATTGCAGCCTGAAGCCGAGCCTTTTCCATATCGTCATAGATAACCGTCGGAACGCCGAGTAGTTTTCCGACAGGACCAATGGAAACACCGACTCGGCCAACCATAACATCAGGCTTGAACTTACGGACGATCTTGATAAGTTTCAGGTCTCGCGCCAAAAGCTCAAAACCCATCGCCAGCATATTCGAACCTTTCTCGCTGATGCAGGTGTGCTCTATGTCCAACGCCTTAAGAAGCTCGATAGTTACATCCTTCTGACGCGCAGTAACCACCACCTCATCGCCACGCTGCTTTAGGCAACGAATCGCATTTTTAAAAAAATGCACCTGGGCCGGGTGTACAAAATCAAATAGCACCTTCATCGTATTCCCTCATAAATTCGGCTTCTCATAGCATGTCAATAATATATAATCTAAATTTAAGTCACGCAACTCATCCCTTTTTAGGCTTCATGGGCTTAGCCGGAACCCCAACAACGACACAATTTTCATCGACATCTTTGACTACAACGGCTCCGGCACCGACAGTTGCCCCATCTCCAATAGAAATATGCGATAGGATATTGGCTCCGGTTCCGATCAAACATCCCGTTCCGATAGTTACGGCTCCTGAAATATTTGAGCCAGGATTAAAAACCGAAGCATCCTGTATCCGTACATCATGCCCATAAGTCGAGCTTAGATTAAAAACATTAAAAGATCCTATCTCGATGTCCGTTGTAAAAATATTCCCGGCACAGATGATATTCCCTCTTCGCATTTTGATTTTATCTTTATCCCAAATAGTATCGGGGTGAATAATATTTGGAAACTTTATATTACTTAGTCCGCCGAACTTAGTAATTATCCGAGAATTAATCCGCGGGATGCCCGTACCCAAAACAGCACATATCTTTTTGTCGATTAACCATTCATCGTCACCTATTATTTTGTGTTTCCCAACAGCCTGACCGATTGAATCAGAGGTCTTGTCTACAAAACCCAATAGATTATAAGTTAATTTGTCCTTATTTATCTCCTCAATAAGAAACGCCACTTCACGAGCAAAACCCCCTGCGCCTATAATAACAATATCTTCCATTGTGCCAGACCCCTTCTATTTTAGCTTTAATATTTTGTCAGTTTTCAAATGCGCAGCAATTTTTTTAGTATTCGGTTTTTCTATGACACCTTTTTCGGTAATTATTGCCGTTATGTTCTCGGCACAGGTTACATCGAACGCCGGGTTAAAAACCTTCATTCCCTCCGGCGCTGTACGCCTTGCACCAAACTCGCATATCTCGTCTGCATCTCTTTCTTCGATGGGAATTTTGTCACCGCTTTTTATATCCAGATCGAACGTACTCGACGGTGCGGCGATATAAAACGGCACGCCGTGGGCTTTTGCAAGTATGCTAAGCGTATACGTCCCGATCTTATTGGCAACGTCACCGTTGGCAGCTATCCGGTCGGCACCGGTTATGATCGCATCGACTTTGCCTGCCTTCATCACAACGCCTGCCATGTTATCGCAAACAAGCGTCGCGTCGATCTTTGCCTGCGTAAGCTCCCACGCGGTCAGCCTCGCTCCCTGTAGTAATGGTCGGGTTTCATCGACATAAACCTTGAACTTTTTCCCGTTGGCATGCGCTTCGTACATCGGTGACAGCGCTGTCCCCTGCCCCGCTGTAGCTAAGGCCCCTGCGTTGCAATGCGTAAGCACGCCCGATCCTTCTTTTATAAACTTTTCGCCGTTAACGCCGATGGCCTTGCACATCTCCTTGTCTTGGCGGCAGATGGCATGCGCCTCGCCAAGCAGTGCTGTTTTAAATTCGCCGATAGAACAGTTCGGATCGTTTGCGATAAAGCTGTTTGCATAAGTTTTCATTCTTTCCAGAGCCCAGAAAAGATTTACCGCAGTCGGCCTGGACTCTGCAAGGTGCTCGGTACTTTTAACAAGGTGTGCGTACGCCGCTTTTAATTCGCTGCCGTCGTATGCCTGCATCGCAAGGGGTATCCCATACCCAGCCGCTACTCCTATCGCAGGTGCGCCTCTTACCGCCAGCGTCTTTATCGCATCCCAAAGCTGGGCGACGGTTTTGCATTTAAGCTTCGTAAACTCACCGGGCAACAACCGTTGATCGATAAGCTCCAGGTGCCCGTCGATCCCGCCGATCCATTCCAAAGTTTCAAAAACCATCTGCGATCCTTAATTCTTATCCCTATCTGCTTGTAATCTTTCCCTGAGGTACTTAGCTGTGTAGCTGCCCTTTACATCTACGATCTTTTCGGGCGGACCCTGCGCGATCACCTGACCCCCTTTATCGCCGCCTTCGGGGCCTAAGTCAATTATATAATCGGCCATCTTGATAACGTCGAGGTTATGTTCGATAACTATCACCGTGTTGCCAAGATCGGTAAGCCGGCGCAGCACGTTCATCAGGTTATGAATATCTGCAAAGTGCAATCCCGTCGTAGGCTCGTCGAGCAGATACAACGTATGGCCCGTGCCCGGCTTGCCAAGCTCCGATGCAAGCTTTACCCGCTGCGCTTCACCGCCCGAAAGCGTCGTTGACGATTGACCGACCTTCATGTATCCAAGGCCCACATCACACAATGCCTTCATCAATCTTTGTATCTTCGGGAAGTTCGCAAAGAACGCTTTCGCCTCGTCGATACGCATATCGAGAACATCGGCAATATTCTTACCCTTATAAGTTATCTGCAGCGTCTCCGGGTTATACCGCGTGCCCTTACACTGCTGACAAACCACATACACATCGGGCAAAAAATGCATCTCGATCTTTTTGGTCCCCTGCCCCTGGCAATGCTCGCACCTTCCGCCCTTAACATTAAAGCTGAACCGGCCGGGCTTATACCCGCGTATCTTCGCCTCGCGCGTCATCGCGAACAGCGCACGGATATGATCGAACACACCGGTATACGTCGCCGGGTTGCTACGCGGCGTCCTGCCGATCGGCGACTGGTCGATCTCGATAACCTTATCGATGTGCGAAACACCGATTACATTTTTATGTTTGCCGGGCCTCTGGCGGGATCCGTATATCTTCCGCTTTAGGCTCTTTAGAAGTATCTCGGTTACAAGCGTACTCTTTCCGGAACCGGATACACCTGTCACGCACGTAAAAACGCCGACCGGGAACCTAACGCTTATGTCTTTTAAATTGTTTTCGCAGGCCCCTTTAACTTCCAGGCATCGCTTCATGCTGTACTTTCGCCGTTTTGCAGGAAGTTCTATGCTAAGATCGCCGCTTAAATATTTGCCCGTAATCGACTTCTTACAATTGCAAACATCTTTCAGCGAACCGGTAACGACGATCTCTCCGCCGTGCGCCCCCGCAGCCGGGCCGATATCGATTATATGATCGGCACTTTCTATAACGTCCTCATCGTGTTCTACAACTATAACCGTGTTGCCGATATCGGTAAGCCGCCTAAGTATACCGAGCAGCCTTTCGTTATCGCGCCGATGCAGACCTATCGTCGGTTCGTCGAGTACATAGCAGCATCCGACAAGCCCGCTTCCAACCTGCGTAGCAAGACGAATTCGCTGCGCTTCGCCGCCGGACAGCGTGCCGGACTTTCTGTCCAGCGTAAGATAACCAAGGCCTACATCGTACATAAATTTCAACCTGGCACGTATCTCTTTCATCGGCTGAACGGCGATAAGCGTTCTTTCCTCGTCGAACTTTACCCTGCTGAAAAACCGCATCGCTTTTTCGATACTCATGCCCGTTACATCGCTAACGCTTTTGCCGCCGATCGTTACCGCTGTTGCCTCCGGACGAAGCCGCGTTCCGCAGCACGTCGCACACGGCTGTTCCGAAAGAAAGCTGTGCAAACGTTTTTTAACAAACTCGCTGGTCGTATTTTCCCACCTGCGCCCAAGGTTCGGTATAACGCCCTCGAAAGAGGCGCCGTATTTCTTTTCGTCGGCTTCGGTCGTGCCGTGCATCAATATCCTTCTTACCTTGACAGGTATCTTTTCGTAGGCAGCCGACTTGCTTATCCCGAAGTTCTTGCAAAACTTTTTGATCATGCGGTTGTAATAGATATTCATCCGCTTGCCGCCCTTGCGCCAAGCCTCGACCGCGCCGTTCTCAAGCGAAAGCTTTTTATCCGAAACGATCAGATCCGGATCGAATTCGAGTATCGTCCCAAGCCCGTCACAGCTTCTGCACGCCCCATAAGGACTGTTAAAACTAAACAGCCGTGGCGAAAGCTCTTCAAGCGATGCTTCCGGGTGCTTTGTGCATGCAAACTTTTCGCTATAGACAACGTCCTTCCATTTACCGTTACCGCCGTTGTTTTTATTTTGTCCGGGCCTTTGAACCATTACCACGATCGACCCGTCACCGACCTTTAGCGCCGTCTCAATAGAATCGGCCAGCCGAATCCGTATCGTACTCTTGATGATAAGCCTGTCGATAACGACCGCGACCTCATGCTTTTTATTCTTATCCAGCGACGGCGCATTTTTAACATCGTAAATGGTTCCGTTGACCCGTACACGCACAAACCCCTCTCGCAGCACCTGGCCGTAGACGTCTTTGTGTTCGCCCTTTTGCCCGCGTATCAGCATCGCGCATATCTGTACCTTCGTTTCTTCCGGATATGTAAGTATAGAGTCCACTATCTGCGATGAATGCTGGCTCGTAATTTCCGCTCCGCATTTCCAGCAATGAGGTTGGCCTGCCCGTGCAAACAGCACCCTGCAATAATCGTATATCTCCGTCGTCGTCGCAACTGTTGACCGCGGATTGCTGCTGGCGCCGCGCTGCTCGATCGCTATCGTCGGAGGAAGCCCTTCGATGTGTTCGATCTGGGGCTTCTGCATTTGCGCGAGGAACTGACGTGCGTAAGCACTAAGTGATTCGACATATTTTCGCTGACCTTCGGCATAAACCGTATCGAACGCAAGACTGCTCTTGCCCGAACCGCTTATACCGGTTATTACAACAAGCTTGTCCCGAGGGATCTCAATATCGAACCCTTTAAGGTTGTGCTCTGCTGCGCCGAATATCTTTATTGATTTTTGCAATTTCTTTTAACTCGTCTTGCCGAATGCTAGTACTTATTTACAAATAGGCGATAGACACCAATTGCGCCATTGTACCAAACTATCAGAAAAAAGTAAAAGCCTTTTCTTGAAAACCGTGTTTAAGGCTTAAAAATTCGCATTCTCTTGACAACTGGAATATCGACAAGCCTCGGTGTTAATACTAAAATCACAAAAAAAAGACAGGTCTATTAAACCTGCCCTTGTATTGCCCCAATAAGTTGCCGATGTAAACCAAAACCGTAAACAAGCCGTCCCGGCCTGTCGGGATTCCTTAATTTTTCATTTTAAATTTTGATTTTTTAATTTACTGTTCAGTCCCACTTATGCTCCTTGATCTTTTCAAGGATCATCTCGGCACATTCCATTGCGTTTAGCCCTTCTTTAGCTGTCACCTCCGGACGCGCGTCATGCTCGGCGACTGCCTTCAAGAACGACTCCTGCTCTACAAGAAGTGGCTCTGCATCTTCGATATTTAATGGCTCGATGTGCAGCATCTCAGCCCAGTTGGCCTGTGAAAAATCAAACTCAGGATCGGCCTGGTGCTCCTTGATCCATTTCATAAGATCGACATTAGGCGCCGCCTGAATAACGATCCCGTCTTTCTTGAAATAGTCAAGGCTAAGGTAAGCCTGCCTGCTGAAAACCCTAAGCTTACGCTCGGTCTTCATCGCAAGACGCGACGCAGTAATATTAGCAACACAGCCGTTCTCAAAAACCAGCCTGGCATTGCAAATGTCTTCATGATCGCCGATAACGTTTACGCCGCACGCGTCGACCTTTTTGATCTTACTTGCTGCCAGCGAAAGAATAATATCTATATCGTGGATCATAACGTCAAGAACAACACCGACATCGCTCGAGCGGAACGGGTAAGGGCTGATACGATTAGCCTCGATAAACTTCGGCTCGATCTCCAAACGCTTCATCGCCTGAACAACAGGGTTGCAACGCTCCGAGTGACCGACAGCTACGACCGTATTATGCTTTTCAGCCAGTTCGACGATCCTTTTGCCCTGCTCGACATTCGCTGCCAGGGGCTTTTCGATCATCACAGCAATACCGTTTTTGATAAAATCCTCCGCCAGCTCAAGATGATATATCGTCGGCGCCGAAATCGTCACCGCATCGACCTGCCCGATCAATTCCTTGCAATCGGTCAAAGCCTTACAGCCGAATTCTTTGGCGATTCTTTCCGCCTTTTCGATCTGCGTATCGACTACCGCGACAAGTTCGCAGTTTTCGATCTTGCTATAAACCTTCGCGTGTATCCCGCCCATTTTTCCGGCACCGATTACCGCCGTTCTCTGTTTTGCCATAATACCCCCTATATTTTCGTAAACATTCATCGTTTTTTCCTGTTGATCATCCTAAACTCTCTTTTTGGACAGGATAACAGGATGACTATAATTCTTTCACTTTTCGTTTTACTTCTACCTTATTTTTGGCAAAATTCAAAATCAGGCCAACCGGCTTGCCGGTACTAACTAGATAATTCACTAATTGAATTTCATGTGCCTTAACAATTTTACTAATTGATTTCAATTCAACTATAACAGTATCGTTGACAATAACATCGGCAACAAAATCACCAACTACCTGTCCTTTATAAAGGACTTTCAATGCTTTCTGGGCCTCAACATTTAAGCCGGCATCTGCCAACTCTATTAACATACATCTTTCGTAAACTGACTCCAGAAAGCCATATCCCATTTTATTATAAACCGCGTAGGCACAGGCAATAATCTTTTCTGTCAGTTCGCTATGCAGCATTTATTACCTTATGCAAGTTGCAGGATTTCTTTTGGATTAACACGATTTTTTATTATCTGTCTTTTTATCCTGTTATCCTGTCAAAAATTTCCGTCAATGGTTACTAATTATCTATAAAGTTCCAGATGTCTTCCAAACCTGTGCTTGTTGCTTCGCAGTACAGCATCGACCATCTCCCTTACGTTCAGGTCAAGGTCTTTGTCTTTGTCAAGGGCTTTCAGCCGATCGGTCAACGAGCCGCCGCCGCGGTATAACCGTTTGAAACCGGCCATAATATTCTTTTGCTCTTCTTCGCTAAGTCCTGCCCTGCCAAGTCCGCGCTTGTTTATCGATCTCACTTCCGGCGGATAATGACCGCTAATAATAACGAATGGCGGAACATCGTGATTGATGCCGCTAAACCCAGCCGCATAACACCACCTGCCGAAAGTCACGAACTGATGAACCGCAACCATGCCGCTAAGCCATACGCCCGTCTCGATCCTGCAGTGACCGCTTATCTGCGAATAGTTGCTGATAACGATCTTATCGTCCAAAACGCAATCGTGTCCGATGTGAACACCGACCATAAGCATATTATCGTTGCCGATCTTTGTAAGCTTGCCGGGGTGCATGCTCGGGTGTACCGTAACCTGCTCGCGGATAATATTGTTATTACCGATCTCAAGTTTGCCGACTTTCGTCTCCGAATCGAGACCCAATAATTGCGGCGGACGACCGATCGTACAAGTCGCAAAAAACCGATTGTTGTCACCGATCTTAACGTTCTCGCCTATGACAATATTAGCATCGATGATATTGCCCGAACCGATAACCGTACCGGCATCTATCACCACGTTAGGACCGACAACTACATTATCGCCTAGCTGAACAGTCGCATCTATCACCGCACTTGGATGTATGTTAGTACTCATTTACCTAAAAACCTCCTGAACCATTCTATATTATTATTACACCATTTCATCGTCTACAAGCATGAACTTCAGTTCTGCTTCTGCTGCAATATCGTTGCCGACCATCGCCCTACAGTTACAAACTGCCGACCGGCTGCGAACCTTGCCTGCCTCGGAGATCAATATCAACTGATCGCCCGGAAGCACCGCCTTTCGTATCTTAACCTTATCCATCGTAAGCAGCACCGCAAGCTTACCGGTATGTTCCAGCTTCTGTGCGAAAAGCAAACCGGACACCTGCGCAAGCGCCTCGACGATCAATACACCCGGCATGATAGGCGTGCCGGGAAAATGACCCTGAAAAAACTGCTCGTTGAACGTAACGTTTTTGATGCCCTTGATCATACGATCGCCGTCGATCTCGATAACCTTATCGACAAGCAGGAAAGGATACCTGTGCGGGAGTATCCGCTGTATCTTTCTTATGTCAAGCAGTGCCTCGGTTCCCATCGACGCGGTCCTGTCCGCACGCTCTGCCAGAACTGACAAACGCTTGGCAAGCCTCTGGTTCAGCGAATGACCGCTCTTGTAAGCTACGATCCTTCCGACGATCGGCCTGCCCGCCAGCACAAGATCGCCAATAAGATCTACGACCTTATGACGAACGCACTCGTCGCTAAATCTAAAACTGTTCTTGATCGGACCGTCAGAATTTATAACCAATATCTTTCGCGGCGTAAGATGGGCACCTATCCCGTGAGCCTGCATCTGCATCGCCTCTGCTTCGAGACAGAACGTCCGTGCCACAGCAAGATTGTTCTCGAAAAATTCCCTGCCAAGCTCACACGAAAAAAGCTGCCTGCCAATACCCGTATGCTGCGTATAATCCAGATCGTAAGTTATGCAAAGCTTGTCCGTCTCATAAGGCAAAGCGTAGATGCTGCTGTCGCCCTCGCTCAAATTTATCGCTTCGTTTATAACATACTCTTTGCACTCTGCCTGCTGCTCGACTATACCGGCCTTGCCAAGCGCCTTAAAATATTCCTCCGCGCTTCCGTCAAAACCCGGCAGCTCCTGACCTTCGATCTCGATAACTATATTGCTTATTTCCAACGCGTTTATCGCCGCAAGACAATGCTCCGGAGTCTCGATGCTGACAGGGCCCTTCTTAAGCGCCGTACGCCTGTCACGCTCGGCAATATTGGCAGCTATCGCAGCTATCCTGACAGGATCCTCGGTATCGGTACGCAAAAAAACCACGCCGGTATCGACGTCGGCGGGACGAAATGTCACGCGAACATCCTTACCGGAAAACAGGCCCTTACCCGCCAGCTTTGCCTCGTTACCGATTGTCTTTTGAAGTCTCAAGCTTGTCCACTCGCTTAACTAATTTCTTAAAATCTTTTGCCATCTCAGGAAGCCGTCTCGACGCGACCATGATACGCATCTGCTCCTTGACCTCATAAGGCGGCGTACCGAACACTTTGCTCCCAGCCGCGATATGCGTTATCACCGAGGTCCTGCCTCCTATCATCGCTCCATCGCCGACAGTCATATGATCCGCTACTCCCGACATACCGCCAAAAACAACTCCGTTGCCTATCCGAACGCTGCCCGACAAACCGACATGTGCCGCAAAAAGACAAAACTTCCCAATAACAACATTATGTGCTATCTGGCAAAGATTGTCTATCTTTGTCCCGGCCCCGATAATCGTATTTCCGAACTTCGCACGATCTACACAACTGTTAGCGCCGATATCGACACCATCTTCAAGCACTACCCCGCCGTTATGCGGAATAAGTTTATGCTCCCCGTCGATATAATTGTATCCAAAACCCGTCGCACCGATCGTTGCATTGGCACTGATCGTGCAGTTATTACCGATCGTGCATCCGTGATAGACCACAACATTACCGTAAAGCTTGCAGTTATTGCCGACTCTGGTTCCCTCTTCAATGACACACCCTGCCGAAATAATGCAGTTGTCTCCGATCTCGACGTAAGCACCGATATACACGCCTGCGCCAACGGAAACATTTTCTCCAAGCTGAGCGCTTTCTTCGACGACCGCTCCCGGATGAACACCCGCAACAACCCTTAACTTCGGCGCGAATAGCTCCAGCGTCTTTATTAGTGCCGTGTTTACATCCTCGACTATAAGCTGTACCGTCTCAATGCCGTCCACTTTATTCGCTACCAGCACCGCGCCTGCGCCGGACTTAGCAAGAGCCGATACATATTTGTCCGAGCTTAAAAAAGCTACTTCACTATCGCCCGCAGCTTCCAGCGAATTAGCGCCGGTTATCTGAACCGATCCGGAACCCGAAAGCTCGGCGCCAAGCTCGGATGCAAGCTCGGATGTCATTATTGTCTTTGGCTTAGCTTTCATTTTCAAATTCTCTTAATTACTCAACTGCATATAATAGCATCGCCGAAGGCGATATTCCAACACTACGAACTATCAACTTCGAACTAAAATAACACCATTGGTGTTATTTGTTATCCAACACTTTGACGACCTCGTCAGTTATATCGAGTTCGTCACGGCTGTACATTATTTTGCTTGTCTTGATGATCATCATAAGCTCGTTAGCAGTCGCTGCCGGAAACTGGTTTTCGTCCTTTGCAAGGACAATATCGAGACCCTGCGATTTAGCAACCTTCGCCACTGCCTTGGCCATATCAAGATAAAGCTTCTCGGTCCATCGCTGCTCTTTCATCGCAAGGTCCTGCTGATGAAATTTCTCTTTCGCTTCAAGCGAACCGGCCTTTTCCATCATCTCACGCATCAGGTTCAGGTAATCGACGCTATCAGGCTTACGCGTTTCCATATCAGCCCTAACTGCCTTGATCACAGCGGACTGTTTCTCAAGTTCGCCTACGATCTGCTTGCGATGACGCTCCATCTCGTCCTGCCACTGAGCGTTCCGCTTGGAATTCTCGAACACCCCGCGAATACTGATAACGCCGACCTTCACAGAAGAAATTTCTTTCTCTGACTTCGCCCAGGAATATTCATAACCGAAAACTCCCAAAACCAGCGAACATAATACCGCCAGGACGATCACATTTTTTATTCTCATTTCACCGACCTTTCTAATTATTCTATCGACATTACACCCCAGCCAAAACCCTAACCACCCGCAGGCTGGAGATGCCTATGGCATCCTGCCCGATGTACGCTATACGCTATTTCTTAGAACAACGCTCCTATCGAGAAGCTGAATACCTGCGTATCGTCCTCATCGTCTTTGGCTATCGGAGTAGCGATCTCAAATCGCATTGGAACCGGACCGAACCACTGCGGCAGCATTATCTGGATACCCGTTCCTATCGAAGCACGTATCCCGCCGCTGTCGATCGCTCCTGCATCGACAAAGAACAATGCCGAAAAAACATTCGTCGTAAGAGGAACCGCAACTTCTACGTTACCAAGTACTACCCAGTCCGAACCTATCGGGTCCTTCTTTTCTCGTACGCCGGAAGTTGTCCATCCGCGGGTGCTTACGCCGCGATAATCGAATCCTCGAAGAGAACCCGTCCCGCCAGCATAAAACCTCTCGAACGGCGGAGCGTCGCCTACAACCGTCGAGGCGCTGAACTTCGTCTCAAGGATCGTCTTTCTCTCGGCAAGATCTTCACGCAGCGTCTTATACCAGCGCTGCGTACCGCTTAATATTCCAAATGTATGATCCCCGCCCACTTGCTCGTAACTGGCGTTAAAATTATACCCCTCGCTCGGAAGAAATCGGCTGTCGGTAGTGTCTTTTCTGATAAATGCCTTAACGCCAAACAGATCGTTAGAGCCTTTAACGTCTATGATCTCCTGCGGAGCGTCAATCTCGATATCTTCAACATCGACCGTCTCGGCCCTGAAAGATATCCCACGCCGCCATTTATTCGGATAACGCTTTTCAAATCCGAGATACCCCTTGAGCCTCTCCTCGTCATAGGACTCTCG
>JAGLHQ010000045.1 GCA_023143375.1 Planctomycetota bacterium | reverse complement strand
GCTCGCTGAAACTCACGGAGAAACGGCTCTGTTCGGTACCTGGCTCAAGCGATATCCTAAAACGCTGGCCCGCACCTCGAAACGCCTTACCCGTAAACAACTCTTTAGCATTCTTGGGCCAGTCAAAAATATCGAAGTTTCTCTGATCGTAGATCAACTGCCCGATCAATCCTTCGTTACTCGCGACACCGGCACCAAGCATTATCGATCCGGTCTGGCCTTCGATAATATTGACATGTGCATCACGTTGATACGGATTATCGCCAACTGCCTTGATAAACGCAGACTCCGTAAGCACCAAACGCCGCAGATCCTTTTCAAGCTCGCCCTGTCCGTCACCGCGAGCGCCATCGGCATCGTACCATTGCCCGGGCTTAAATCCTTCTTCGTCAAGTATCCGGCGAACAACCTTATCGTGCGTCGTTTCGTTTCCGGTTACTACAACCTGACCGATGCGGAACCTTTCCCCCTCGACGATCTCATAATCGGCGATAACTTTTCCGACACTGATAAACGAACGCTCGAGATTCACCTGAACATCGATATAACCCTGCTTGAGATACCTGCTGGATATCTTACGTCGACCTAACTCGCCCTGCTCTTCGCTATAAACATCGCCTTCGACAAATTTCATCTCTGAACGAAGCGACGCCGTATCGATAAATGTGTTGCCGCTTATATTGATCTGCTCGATTAAATACACCGGGCCCTCGTTAATAACGAAAACTACCGCAACACCCTTTTTGTCGTCGCCAAACTTGGTATTCGCCTGAACCGAAGCGTTCATGTGCCCATGCTTCTGATATATCTCCTGAATCTTATCGATGTCTTCGGTCAGCTTCTCTTCGTTGAAATATACGGGGAAAAACACGAACTTCCTTTTCCGGGTCTCCATCGCCTTTAGAAGCTCTTTGCTCGAAAATGACGCGTTCCCCTCGAACGTCACTGAGTTAACCTTAATACGCTTACCTTCTTTGATAACATAAGCGACCTTGCCTTCGGGTATATTTCTTTCATCGACAAGTATCTCGGCAAAAGAATATCCGGCCTTGTGATAAAGCTCGGTTATCGTCTCAACGCCGCTTCTTAGCTGAAAAACATCAAGGTAATCACCACGTTTGAAACCGATCGCCTTCAACAGCCGAGCGTCTTTGTATTTCGCGTTACCCTTGAATTCGATCGAACGGACAAGGTTCTTCTCGACAACTACATAAATAAGCCGAACCTCCTCGCCGACTATCTCGGTATTGTAGTATGCATATTCGACACCTTCGATCTCAGCGATACGCGTGGAATCTTTGTCCGCCATCTCCTGATGAAAAAGCTGGCCGACCTTCGCCCTGACCACTGCCAGAACATCCGCCTTGCTTATCGTAACATTACCGGCGGTCTCTATGCTTGAGATCGGAAGGTTCTCGGCTGCGATTCCGTCGACTGCTCCGTAAACAGAACAAAAACACGAACCCGTCAGCAAAACAAAAAGACCCGCCAGCAAACAATTCCTTTTGTAATCCACATCCTTTTGAATCATTTCCTTCTCCTTAAACCATTTACACTTAAAAACTGCGTGTTAATGCGCGTCCTGTTTTTTAATTCTTCATTGTTATTACATCTTACGATTACAATTCGCATACTTAAGCAAACAACGAATCAAGAGCTTATCTGCCTAAAGGCAGTTACATCACAGCGAAACCTTAAGGCCCGTACTATTTCGCCGGCATCCGTTTTTCTTAACAAGCTAATGGATCACGAGCTTATCTGCCTAAAGGCAGTTTTTGTACTATAAACTATCCGTATTTCGCGAGAGCAAAATAAACACCGTTGGTGTTAAAATGGATCCTCCGTAACCGACAGGTTCTCGAATCTCGTATATTTACCGTCAAAGTAAAGCTTGATAACACCCGTTGGACCGTTACGCTGTTTGGCGATAATAATATCTGCTTGGTTGTTTTCCGTGTAATCTTCTTCGCCCCTGTGATAATAGTCCTCGCGATGCAATAGCATCACAACATCCGCATCCTGCTCGATACTTCCACTCTCACGAAGATCGCTCATCTTAGGACGATGCCCTTCCCTGCCCTCGGCACCTCGGTTAAGCTGACTAAGCACCATAACCGGAACCTCAAGCTCTCTGGCAAGAGCTTTTAGATAACGGCTCATCGTTGACACTTCCTGCTGACGAGATTCGACCCTGCCCCCAAGACTCATCAACTGCAAGTAATCGATCAGTATACATTGTATATCGTGCTGACTTTTCAGTCTTCGGCATTTGGCACGGATCGTCAGCGGCGTAAGTCCCGGCGTATCGTCTATGAATATAGGCTTGTCAAACAGCTCCCCGCTGGCCTCCTTAAGCTTCATAAGCTCATCGGTACTCAATAAACCTTTTCTTACTTTCTGTGAATCGACCTTCGCCCTGCTGCAAAGAACCCTCTCGACAAGCTGCTGCTTGCTCATTTCCAAAGAGAATATCGCAACAGGAATGTTGTTGTCAGCCCCGATATGCTCGGCGATGTTTATCGCAAAGCTCGTCTTGCCCATACTTGGACGACCGGCAACGATTATCATCTCACTCTTTTGAAGTCCGCAAAGCTGCTCGTCAAGCTCGTAATAACTCGTCGGAAGCCCCGTAACGTGATGACCCTTACGGGCCTCGATGTTATCGAATGCCTCAACCAAAAGGCTTTTCAAAGGAACCGCAACGCCGGCGATCTTCTTCTCGGTAACAGCAAATATCTTCTGCTCCGCCTCATCGAGTTTTTCGCCTACATCGCCGCTTTCATCCATTGCGTCATTCATTATCGCGTTGCTTACATTAACAAGCTGACGCAAAAGGGATTTGTCCTTAACGATCTCAGCATAATACTCGGCGCTGGCAGATGATGGAACCGACTCGGCAACAGTAACAAGGTACTCGGCACCCCCAACGCTTTTAAGCTTTTTGTGACGCTTAAGCTCGTCCCGAAGCAATACAAGGTCTATATCGCTGTTCTTTTCGTACAGCGACACCAATGCATCGAATATGGACTGATGCTCGGGACGATAAAAATCACTCACGCCAAGCTTCTGGACGACCAGACCGATACACTCCCTGTCAAGGATCATAGAGCCTAATACCGCTGCCTCCGATTCCAAAGACTCCGGCATACTTCGGCTCTGAACAAGCCCCGATCCGCCCGGAACCTGAGCCGATTCCTGTCTATTCTGTTGTGTTTGCGTCGGTTGATTCAACTGTCTCATCCTGAGAAATTAAAACAACAACCTACCACTTCGTCAGTCTTAGTATTATCATAACTAACAGTAAAACTGACATACAGTGCAACATTGTTGCCATCCTGAGATACTAAAACAACACTGATCTTAGGCCCTCGGTTCCAAACAAAGCCCAACCGCCGGGAACCTGTGTTGATCCGTGGCTACTCTTCTGTTGTCTCTTCCTCGACTGCTTCAACTGTCTCATCCTGAGATACTACTACAACACTTATCGTAGCTGATAGCTCAGCGGCAACCCTGACTGCAACCTCATGTGTTCCGACTTCCTTGATATGCTCGCTAATCCGAACCATATCGTCTGTGATCTCAAAACCCTGACCGCGAAGGTTTTCTGCTATCTCACGCTGAGATACCGAACCGAACAAGTGACCCTGCTCGTTGGCCTTAGATGCGACAACAACCTCGGCACCTTCGACTGCTTCGACGACTGTAGCCAAACGATCGTGATTAACACGACGTTCCGCAGCCGCAGCAGACTTAGCATCTGCAAGAGACTTAATGTTAGCATCCGTAGGAACAATACCTACGCCCTGCGGCAAAAGGTAATTCCTCGCATAACCGTTCTTGACGTCGACTACGTCGCCAAGATAACCCAAACTTTCAACATCTTTACAAAGCAATATCTTCATAATTTATCTCCACCGATATCGGTTGATGGTAATCCTTAAATTCTAAAACATATTTTAATTAACGTTAGCTGGTAAACGGAAGAAGCGCCATATACCGTGCGCGCTTGATCGCCGTCTGAACCTTACGCTGACAACCCGCACAGTTTCCGCTGCGCTTACGAGAAAAAATCTTACCGCGATTCGTCAAAAGCTTCGAAAGTGTATCGATGTCCTTATAATCGATATACTTCTTGCTCTCTCTGCAAAATCGACACTGAGTTTGTTCACGCATACCAGTGCTGAAACGCTTTTTCCTTTTGTCCGGACCTTTTTTGTTAAATGTTCTTGCCATATTTCAAAACCTTCAAATACATTCTCTTACGATTATTAGTTACTTCACTTTTATATTAACTTATATCCTGGTCATTCATAAATCAGCCCCAGCCGTAAGGCTGGCTCAATAACTACGAACTATGAACCACGAACTACAAACTTAGTCACCCTTCGGGGTGACTAGAACGGAATATCGTCATCCGCAACAGGTCCCGGACCGCCTTGACCGCCACCGCCCTGACCGCCTTGACCGCTGTTATAATCACCACCGCCGCCCTGGCTCCTGTTACCACCGCCGCCATCATTGCGTTTTCCGCCACCAATGAACTCAAAGTTTTCCACGTTCACACGGAGTTTGCTACGTTTGACAACCTTACCGTCAACCTGGCTCTCCCAACTGTCGAACTTCAGCCTGCCCTCTACAAACAAAGCGTTGCCCTTTTTCAGATACTTGTTGATAACCTCGGCACGCTTACCGAACATCTGGCAATCCACAAAACATGATTCTGTACCCTGCTCACCATCTTGCCTTCTAAACTTACGGTCTATCCTAAGTCCAAATTCGACAACCGCTGTCTGGCTAGGTAAATATGACAACTGAGGATCGCGCGTCAAACCACCAAGCAGTATAACCTTGTTAAAACTTGCCATTTCATTCTCCTTAATTAATGTTTAAATCGGACCGTAACAATCAAATGCCCGAATTCATATACGCTATGCTTGTTCGTCTTCGACTGCTTCAGGAGCCTCTTCAGCAGACGCCTCGGGAGATTCGGCTTCTGTAACCGGCTCCTCAGCAAGTGCTTCTGTTGCCGCAGCTTCTGCTGCTTTAGCTTTAGCTTCAGCCTCTGCCGCCTTAGCCGCCACAGCTTCTGCCTTAGCCGCCACAGATGCCTCTGCCGCCTTAGCCGCTGCTTCCTCACGTCTCGTAGCTGCCGCAAGAGGAGTATCACGCTCGATATCTTCCTTGCTCATATCGTCTGTACGCAGAACAAGAACGCGAACAATGTTCTCGGAAAGCTGAACATCGCGCTCGATACCCGTGATCTTCGACGTGTCACAGTTAAAGTAAACAAGAATATATGTTCCCCTGCTCTTCTTGTTAACATCGTAAGCAAGCTTCCGCTCGTCCCACTTATTCATCTCGACCACTTCGGCTTCTGCCCTGTCGAGAACCTTTTTGATCGCCCCCGTAACGCCATCCCAATCGGCAGCAGCCTGACCGGAATCCACAAGGAACAATGCTTCGTACAATCTTTTAACAACAGTATCCAAACTTAATACCTCCTATTGCTATTTCTTAACAATTAGTAATATTTCCATTTCAATTTTATTTACTTATTACAAACACCGTACGATTTCGCTGACACCTGTAACACTTAACCAGCTAACGGATCATCATTTTCTCTGCCTAAAGGGCGTGTTGCCCAAACACAGTTTTATATAATCAGCCCAGCCGCAAGGCTGGTCCCACTACTACGAACTACCAACTCCAAACTTCGAACTTAATTAACACCAACGGCGTTAATTAAATTTATTCATCGCCATTTCCACGCCCGCTATCATCCAGCAATCGAGTGCTTCGACAGATCGCTTTATACCAGAATCAATAGCCTCCCGATCCTCGGCATTCGGTCTGCTCAGCACAAAGCTCGCACGATCCTGAAACTCCGGACTGCCCACACCGATACGCAAACGGCAAAACTCATAGGTCCCAAGCCGGGATATAATATCCTTCAAACCGTTATGACCGCCAGCCGAACCTTGCTTCCGCACCCGGATAACACCGGGATCAAGCGATACATCGTCGGTTACCACTATTATATTTTCAATTGACAGCCGAAAAAACCCGACCACCGTCGCAAGCACCTGGCCGCTGACGTTCATATACTCCTGCGGCTTTAAAACGATAACTTTCGTATCGCCAATCTGACCCTGACCGTACAACCCGCCGAACTTCTTACGATCGACTGCTATCCCAAAACGATCGGCAAAAAGATCGACCGACTCAAACCCGGCATTATGACGCGTACGATCGTACTTATTGCCCGGGTTGCCAAGCCCAACTATCATTTTCGTCTCAGACATCTCGCAACACGTCTCTATATCTTGCTTGCTCTCAAAGAACACTCTCTTGATAAAACGGAAAAATTCCATCTATCGTACCGGTAACTTAATCAGTCGTTTCTTCCCCAGCCTTCTCGGTTATAACCTCAGGTGACGTCGGTGCCTCTTCGCCCTCATGAATCGTTTCATCCTCAGCACTGATCGCCGCTGCCACCAGATGGCAAGTCAGGATAAGAGCATCTGTTGAAGTCTTAAGCACCATACCCGCGGGAAGCTCAACATCGCGGGCATGAACAGAATCGCCGACATGAACTTCCTTGATAGAGAAAACAATCTTCTCAGGAATGGAAGCCACCGTACACTCGATCTCAAGATGATCGAGATGCTCGTCGATGATAGCCCCCTCGTGCGAACCTGCCGAAGTACCCTTCAACTCAAGAGGAACCGCTACTGTTACCTTTTCCTGCAAGTCAACACGAACAAGATCTACGTGGATCATATTTCTACCAAGATGATCGTACTGAGCATCTTTGATCAGAAGCGTCTCGGTCGTTCCGTCAAGATCGACTTCGAAAATACGCTGACCGTGATGAATCGCCCTGACAAACTTATGTGCGTCAAGAGCGACCGATACCGGAGCCTTCTTATGACCGTAAATTATCGCCGGCATCTTACCGGCCTTACGGAGCCGAACTGTCTTAGATGTTCCCGTTGACTGCCTGATCTCTGCTTTTAAAACCATTTTATCTGACATATGTACCTCTCAAATATCTCCGCAAGCTTCTCTTAAGCCCGCAACTCAAATACTATCATATTTTCTACACTTTAAAACACTGCTCCAGCGCACTGCCGGACCTTTTTCATAAATCACCCCAGCCAAAGGCTGATGCCACAATTAAATATTTAAACTTGTTGTCATCCCGGCCAAAGGCGTAGATGCCTAAGGTGCTGGGATCCATTTATACGACACCCAATGTTTCATCGTAGGGTGGCACGGTCAAGCTCTGCTTGGCCGTGATAAAATCAGCCATCCGCCACTGGCGGATACCACAATTCGTAATTAATAATTCGTAATTAATAATTCTGGTTAAACATACTGCTTATAGACTCGTTCCTGTGGATACGTTTAATAGCTTCACCAAGAAGCTCCGACACCGTAAGAACCTTAATATTTTTGATCGCCCGCGTCCCGTCATGCCTGGGGATCGTATCGGTTACGATAACCTCGTCAAACGGAGCATCGTTAAGACGCTCGGCCGCCTTGCCCGCAAGAACACCATGCGTCGCGCCAACAATAATATTCTTCGCGCCCCGGCTCTTTAGCAGCTTCGCAGCCCCGCAAACAGTTCCCGCCGTAGAGATCAGATCGTCGCACATCACAATGTTCCTGCCCTCGACATCGCCGATGACCTCAGTGCTCTCGATCTCGCTGCCGCTTATACGACGCTTGTGAATGATCGCAAGCTCGCCGCCCAACGCCATCGCATACTTCGAAGCCGTTTTCATATTACCGACATCCGGAGCGACGACCGTAAGGTCCTTTATCTTTTTACCCCTGAAATATCTGGCAAGCACAGGCTCGGCGCCAAGATGATCCATCGGAATATCGAAGAAACCCTGTATCTGTGCCGCATGAAGATCGATCGAAACAACCCGGTCAGCACCAGCCGTCGCAATAAGGTTCGCAACCATCTTGGCAGTGATCGGAACACGCCCCTCGTCTTTGCGGTCCTGACGTGCATAACCAAAGTAAGGTACCACCGCGGTTATCTTCGCGGCACTGGCACGTTTAAGACAATCGAGAAAGATCAAAAGCTCCATAAGATTTTCATCAACCGGAAAACACGTCGACTGGATCACAAAACAGTCCTTACCGCGAACATCGTCCTCAAGCTTGATAAGCTTTTCGCCGTCAGGAAACGCGTCGATCTTAACACCGCCCGGCTGAATACCAAGATACGCACAGATACTCTCCGTTAGCTCCGGATGACTCGTACCGCCAAAAACCTTTATAGTCTGTATCAACGCTCTATCCCTTAAACAACTTCTAAACCCAATCTTACCGTAGGATGGGCAAATCCTTTGCCCATGCGGTTTATAAATGCCACTCGTTCTATCATCCCAGCCGTTTATCCAACACCAATTAAGCCACTGCAATTAAAGGGCTCGCATAACAACTGTTTTTTTATAAAAATGCCTCGGCCGACAGGCCGTATCCTCCCCTAACGACCAACGACTATAAACTAACGACTATTTAAAACTGGCAAAGCCAATTTTAAAATTACCCGGCCAGGACTTGAACCTGGAATGCAAGGATCAAAACCTTGAGTGTTGCCAATTACACCACCGGGTAACAATATCTTTTGCAATTTAAAAAGAACTCATTCTCTAACCCCGAAAGGGTTTAATGTATCAGCCCAGGGTTAGCTTTCAAGGGCGTACCCCTGGGATAATGTCACACAAAACCATGCCCTGAAGGGGCTCAATAAAACGTCATCCGCCAAACAATAACGACACGCTCTACATAGACAAGCCATGAATCAAGTAGTTGCCTGCCTTAAAGGCAGTCAAGTTGTCGCGAGGTCTGCTTAGTAAGCGAACCGATCTGGCCCTGTCGGAGGCTTGAGCCGGCCAAGTCGCGATACTGCCGGCCCCAAAATGTCATCTGCGATCAAAAAAAAACGCCACGACATTACGCACACTACCCCGTGCGACAGAGCATCAAAACAAAGAATATACAGAGGTGACAACAAAATTACAACACTTTTTTCAAAAAAATGCCCTAATAATACTGAAAACCCGTCTTTTCGGCTTTTTTTATCAAAAAACACCCCCTTTTGTCATCCCGAGCGATTAAACACCGTTTTAACCAACAAATCAATCATTGTCATCCTGAGCGAATGTTGAGGCAACGCCGAAATCCAACCATAGGTTGAAAATCCGCCTTTGGAGGGTTGGAGTGCAACCCGCCACGGCGGGCCTTTGGCGGAAAGGACCTATTTAATAACAAAAAAGCTGACACAATGTTTGTTTATTCACAAAAATAACATATTTTTCTTGACAATACCTGTCGTGTTAATGTACTGTACATATATACATGATGCTTTTTGATGGAGGAGGAACTCAAGACACATTTCTTGCAGCTCCCTTAAAAACATCTTGGATGGATGATGCAGTATTGTTGCACACTCGATCATTGTACGCAAATTACTGCTCTAAAACAATAATATCGTGAAAAAAGGGGAGATAGATGAAAAGATCATCTGGTTACTCAACACTGCTTCTGGCATTGCTATACGTTATAGTTCTTTTTAGTTCTCCGGCAAACGCCGCTACCGACCTTGACGGCGATGGCGACATCGACCTCGAAGACTACATTGCCGAACAAATTCAAATAAACCCAAACTATGATCCTGCAGCTCAAACTGGTGGAATTAGACTGGATTCTGAAAATTTAACATCCGCAAATGGAGCTTCCAGCTAGAAAATTTAAGGTCCGCGGTACAAT
>JAGLHQ010000044.1 GCA_023143375.1 Planctomycetota bacterium | reverse complement strand
TATCGGCGTCAGATTCCATCGCAAGACCGCGAAGTTTAAGCTTAACCTCACCGGTAACATGCGGGATCATCTGAACATCGCGACCGAGGTAATCGCCATGTCGTTCCTTCGCCAGCACAGAGTTGTATATCTGACCGCTCGTAGAAAAGTTCGCACGCGACAGGTTCTGGTTAAGCATCCGCTCGTATGTACCAAGATCCATATCCGTTTCCATACCGTCATCGAGAACGAACACTTCCCCATGCCTAAACGGGTTCAGCGTACCCGAGTCGATATTCAAGTAACCTTCCAGCTTGATAGGCGAGACCTTTAGCCCCTTATCCTGCATAAGCTTGGCAAGGCACGAAGAAAATATCCCCTTACCCAGCCCGCTCATCACAGTACCCATCACGATAACATACCGGCACTTGCCCTTCTTATACCCCGCAGGTATCGGCGAAAAGTATTCGGTATCCGTTGAAACGTCGCTAACCTTGCTTAGTAGTTCCCTGCTATCTGCCATAAAAACTAATCCTTTAATGTTCGTTCTACAAATCTCTTATATTGCGCCGGGGTATCGATCCCCTCCCAGCAGTGCTTTACCACACCAGCCATGATCGAATATCCGTACTCGATCGCGCGTAGCTGTTCCAGTTTTTCGCTAAGCTCCAGCGCCGTCTGCTTTCGCGTTGTTATCGTCATCAAGAAATCCCGCCTGTAAGCATACATCCCAAGATGCCGGTAATACAAGCTCGCATCCCCAACTCCCCCTGCGTTTCTGTCATAGGGTATCACCGACCGCGAGAAGTATATCGCCCTGCCGTTATTGTCCGTGATGCACTTTACAACGTTCGGGTCCGTTATCTGGCTTTCGTCCTCGAACGGTGCGATAAGCGTAGCCATTTCAGCGTCAGGGTTGTCGATCAATAGCTTGCCAACCTGATCGATGCAAGCCGGATCGATCTCAGGCTCATCTGCCTGCAGGTTGATTATTATATCTGCATCGATATTTGTTACAGCCTCTGCGATCCTGTCCGTTCCGCTTTGGTGGTCTTTGTTGGTCATAATACACTCGGCCCCGAATGTATTACACGCTTTCATTACTTCCATGCTGTCGGTAGCGATAATGACTTTAGAGACGCTGGACGCGGATAACGCACGTTCGTATGTGTGCTGGACGAGGAATTTGCCGGTATCTTTAGCGAGAACTTTCCCCGGCAGGCGTGTTGACTCATAACGAGCGGGTATAACAACAACGATATTCACTTAGCAACCTTCCAAGCAGTAATTTCAATTTTTTAATAAAAACCACTGCCCGAACATACTACGCGACCCCCCCAACAAAGTCAACACCGCTATTTATTTTATTTTTTCTTTGTATATCATCCAGTCTACGCTCTTAGTTTTTGGTTGCAAATGCTGCAAACGACATTTTCTTTAAAAACAAAAGCTTTTTCTAATCTGCCAATCATCTCGCCACAATTTGCACATGCATCAAGTTCAATCTGTTTCTTAGAGATTGCCGGCTGTGTTGCATCGAAAACCTTATTTTCCGCCCGATCTTCCTGATCTGTTTTTTTAATAATCACTGCTATGAGACCATGCCAATGGCGGGCCTGTTTTATAGCATTATTGTAGGTGTATCCGCCTTTTTTGGTTGCATAACTCAGAAAACTAAGATCATGACATGGCTTTTTCGTGTCGTTTACCACAAGTCTCAGATCAATACGTTTGATCTTATCTGTTTCAGAAACAGTCTTACCGGATAAGCCACCGATTATAGCACCAGTCGCACCAAGCATAAGTCCACCAATAAGTGCTCCTCCGATTTGACTTGATCTGGATGTCTTCGTAACCGTTTGTCCATCTTCATACAACTCACATGAGAGTATGTCATTATATTTTAGAATACGAACATCGAGAGTTTCCTGCTCCCAGAAAACAAAACAGACGGAACCTCTTGATTCGTCGACTGCTATTCCAGAGTTGCCATCCTCACCAACAAATGAATGTGATATAGAGAATTGGTCTACATTGTCCAGTTTAAATTGTATATCATGTTTCTTCATACTTATATGTTTGAACCAAAGGAGGAATGCTATAACTACGATTGCAAAGATTACGAAAGATATAAATGTATCCATAGAAAATATCCTTACATGGTTTAATCTTTTGACTGTTTGTGTTCTTCCTCACGCACCATCATTTCTTGCATCAGTGGCTCTACTTCCTCGCGTAGTAGTATGATAATGCCAGCATCACTCTTATTATGTTTTGAATTGTGCGCGCGACTAATTAAATCTGACAGTTTTTGATAATAATATTCTGCCTGAGAATATCCTGTGTCGCCAGCGTGATTGCAACAATGGCGAATTTCGTCAACGCATTGACTCGCTTCTTTTTCATATCTGCCCATCTCATTTCCCCTTCAACTTTATCTTCAGTTACGATACCATAAGGAATGTTAAACCGCAATTCAAAAGAATGGAATCTCTAAGCCATAACTCTCGGTGTCCTCTGTGGCCAAAAACCATAAATTGGCGAAGCCGAAACCGAAAAACCACAGAAATGTCGTTTTTCTGCAACGGAGAAGGGGGGATTCGAACCCCCGGTACGGCATAACCGTACACAGCCTTTCCAAGGCTGCACCATAAGCCACTCGGACACCTCTCCAATGGATTTTCTTTATAGGCTTTCGTAAGCCTTTATTTTTACAGATTTTATAATTAATGCTTGACTTGCACTCAGCTATCGTATAACTTTTTGTATAACTATTTTGCGAATATAAGTTATACGGAGATACGAATATGGCAAAGTCAAAAGCTTCATCCAATTCAAAGCCGTCGAAGACCGCTGCGTCAAGCACTGTTAATCTGTCAAAGATCCTTAAAACAACCAAACCAGCTAAGCCAAAACGCACTTCCAAAAGAACGAAGCTGCCAGGTTCCATTTATCTTAACAAAAACAGATACTGGTGGAAAGTAAAACTTCCGGGCGAGGCCAAAATTTCAGCACGCCCACTTACCCCCGTGGGAGCAAGATACGCTACCAAAGACCCCACCATCGCCAAAGAAGTAGCCGCAAACCTACTACAGCAAGCAATATACTCCGCTGAGAATGCCACTTCGCAACCGGGCGACAGGAGCATCATGTCTATCGTAAAAGCCTTCTCGGTATATGCTAAAAACTACTACTATGATGCCGAAGGGAAACCGACAAGCGAGGTAAACCGGATCAAGTACGCAACCACTCCGCTAATCAAGATGTTCGCGGCTATGCCCGCAGAAGAGTTTGGGCCATTAAAACTTAAACAAGTCCGCCAGCATATGATCGACCTTAACCTTGCCAGAAAAAGCATCAATGACCGGATCGCATGCATTAAACGTATGTTCCGCTGGGCGGCCTCAGAAGAGCTTGTACCGGCTGGGACGTATCAATCCCTGCTGACAGTCGAAGGGCTTAAACGGGGACGCAGCGGAGCCAAAGAGACCGCTCGTGTGCTGCCGGTACCGGAGACGCATGTATATGCCATACTGCCCTACACGACGGAAGTAGTGGCTGCTATGATCGAACTGCAACTACTAACAGGGATGAGGAGCACGGAGGTTTGTATCATCCGGCCGTGCGATATTGAGACAACGGGCAAGGTATGGATGTACCGCCCTGCCTTCTACAAAACGCAGTACCTGGACAGGGAATTTGAAAAGGTTATATGCATAGGGCCGAGGGGACAGGAAATCCTAAAACCGTTCTTAAAGCGGAAGCTGGACGGTTATTGCTTTAGCCCTACAGAATCACAGGAGAAACGCAACGTAAGTAACGGTGAAAGGGAGCTAAACGGGCGGTATGACCGAAGGACGTATCGCAAGGCGGTGCAGTACGCTATTAAGAAGGCCCAAAAGGCCGGTATAAAGATTGGAAGCAAACCGGTTATGATGTGGACGCCGCATCAGCTTAGGCATACCGCGACGACGCGGGCTGCAAAGGAGTTTGGTATCGAGATCGCAAAGGCAGCTACCGGACACGCTCATATAAGCACAACGCAGATATACGCCGAAAAGGATATGGAGGCGGCTAAGAAGGTTGCGCTTAAGTTTGGATAGTCGATTTTATCCAATTAGTTCTATTTTCTAGCATTTGACAGTTTCACAAGGTTGCCGGATTTATCTTTGTATTTATAGGAAATTGTCTGCCACTTAAATTTTCTTCTAAACAAATAACTAAAAGCTTGCTGTCAATAAAACGTCTTAAAAGTATAATTTAGAGGGCCTCTAGAAAGATTTATGGAACCTTTATTTATTCCTCCGCTTCCTGCGATCCTTCTCCCAACTTTAGTAATTCTTCGGCCTCGGTCTGCGGTAACGCGCTAACTGTGGTTAACTTTCGGTTCATTACACGAGTGCGTACCGCTGTTTGATCGAGGGTACTAGCTACCGTTGCCAACTGGCCCTTGACTTTGTCAATAATGCCTCCAAACTTTCCAAACTCCGTTTTGACCGCTCCTAGAACCTTCCATACTTCACTCGATCGCTTCTCAATGGCTAATGTATGGAAGCCCATGCGAAGACTGTTGAGAACAGCAGAAAGCGTTGTCGGCCCAGCCACCACTATGCGATATTTATGTTGCAGTAGATCGTGCATACCAGGTTGCCTCAGTACTTCAGCATAAAGCCCCTCTGTTGGAAGGAACATGATGGCGAAATCCGTTGTCATTGGTGGATTAACATATTTATCACTTATATCTTTGGCACATTTTTCGATTCCACGAATCAGAGCATTTGTCGCTTGTTTTGTACCTTCGACATCGCCAGTTTCTGATGCATCAACAAGGCGTTCATAATCCTCTTTAGGGAATTTGGCATCGATTGGCAGCCATACGGGTTGGTCTGCGTCTTCGTTCTTGCCGGGCAGTTTGATTGCGAACTCGACGCGTTCCCGAGAATTCTCCTTTGTTTGGACATTTGCCGAATACTGATCAGGAGTTAGGATTTGCTCAAGAATTGCTTCCAGTTGAATCTCTCCCCATATTCCACGGGCCTTCACATTTGTCAGTACCCTCTTTAGATCACCTACGCCATTTGCCAGGTTTTTCATCTCCCCAAGGCCACGCTGTACGGCTTCAAGCTTATCGCTCACCAGTTTGAAAGATTCACCAAGTCGCTTCTCAAGAGTTGCATGCAGTTTCTCGTCAACCGTCTTTCGCATTTCCTCCAGCTTCTGCTCGTTACTTTTTTGAATATCTTTGAATTGGACTGCGAGTTTCTCCCGTAAAACAACACTCTCTTGTCGGCTTGCAGCAATAAGTTCCTTTATGGCTTTGGTCACTTCGGCAAGACGTTCCTTCTGCACTAGGCTTAGGGCCTTTAAGGTATTGACCAACGTTTCATTTGCTTGCTTTTGTACCTTTCCTACTTCTTCGCGAAGAGCTTTTGCTGAAGCCGCCGCTTCTTCACGGCCAGTCCGCATCTCCGCCCTGACTGCCGCTTCGACATCAACCTGTTTGAAAGCAGAAATTTTATTGAAAATGTTCCATGCATACAAGAGAGTCGCAAGCCCCAAAATGATGGACACTATGCCAATAATCACAAGAACTATTATCATAAATTAAAACTCCTTTCCATCCCTTTATCCCCGCAACGTTGCGGAAGATGTTTTACGTGTAGTCGGGTTACAAATCAAAATCTTCTTCCTCTTCCTCGACTTCATCATCATCATCTGTGCCGACTTCATCATTGATGAATTTGACCATACGTTTGATGCTTGCTTCTTCGGCGTCAGTAAAGTCTCCTTCTATCTCAGGCTCTTCCAATTCCTTTGATTCTATCAATGCTTTGATCATATCCACATATTTGAATTCTTGCTTCTTACCATCGATATCTTGGACTACGCTGATCTGGCTATCCTCATCTTTTTTAAATATTAACTTCATCAGAACTCCTAAATTTCTTAAGATTATATTTTTTAACACGTTTCTTTATTGAACTTTTTCCGCCGTCTGTAGTTTCAGCTATCAAATCCACAACGTCTATACGATCAATGGAGCCTTCCAGGGGATTTGACCTGATAGTTATGGAGTTCTCGACATTTCTGCACATGACAACATTCTGAGCATCACCCAACATAGGTATTGTAGCATTATGTGAAACGAGAATGATCTGCTTTTTCGATTTACATTTCTTGATGGCTTTAAGCAAACCAGAGTTTATATAGCCTGTAGCTAGATTGTCCTCAGGCTGATCAATAATGAGCGGTGCATTATCACTATCACAACCTAAAATCAAATCAAGAATCACAGATGTCTTCCATCCCGCGCTTAGTTTCTCAAAGTCCCTACCTTCTTTTGTGGTTATCCGGTAGTTCTTTTTATTCATACTTGCAAATTTTGCATTTACTTTATTCTTGAAACCGTCATAGCCATCAACCATAGGACGTTGTTTGAACTTTGATTTAAACAAAGCTTCAGGGGTAATCTCTTCAAATGTCTCAATGATGTGTGCTTTCGTCAGCATACTATTTACTACATCTAGAAACGAATCTTTTGTTAGTTCAAACTCGTTGTCGATAAAGAGTTTGTGTCCCATTGACTCAATTTCATCTGTGCTCTTCGTAATGGAAAATTTCGAAATGATGTCAAGAGATTCGTAGAACTGTTTACTAAATTTTATATATTGCTTCACAGTCATCCCATAAGTCCGTA
>JAGLHQ010000043.1 GCA_023143375.1 Planctomycetota bacterium | reverse complement strand
CAACCGCCGTGCCGAACACTATTGGACCCGGTCCCTTCAGTTGCGCCCAAACTACCCATTTTATAAAAAATGTACCGCGGACATTAAATTTTCAAGTTGCGCCAAGAACTGGCTGCTGCCGAGATATGATCCCCTTGGTCTGCTGACCTGTCTTGACCATTCTTGGTCAGTTTGTATTATACCATAAAAAGCTGATGAATCAAGAAGAATTAGATAAATATCTAACTTTTTTTTGTGTGTGGCATGAGAGGGGCTGATTGTCTGAGGCGTAAATTACCTATTCCCCCCTAAAAGACACCCGGTGTCTTTAGTTGCGCCCTTATAACACAAACTATAGAACTTGTCTCAATATATATCATACCATAATGAAGTCGTATCTGGCACATCAGTATATGAGGTCTCGCCTCCAAGACTGTACCAGTAAACTATTGCATCAAATGCCATTTCCTTTATCTTATCATTTCGTTTCCTTGGAGTCACAGGATCGAATGCATGCCATGCTATTGTAATTGAACCTTCTTTTTTCACCTTAGCGGCAAATCTATCAGAACGACTTGATTCAATCGGTATGCGAAAAATAGCAGCGATAGTATATCCTTCGCTAAGATAACTATCATTCATGTAGACGGTTGTTTGATCAAAGAACATTACAGAAATATTGACGTTATCGAACCCATCACTCCCTTTTAGAATATAAACCTCTTCAATTGATAGAAAAGCATCATTGGTCCACACTATATTGAACACATTCCCAGGGCGATAATAACCTTTTTTAGTATTCGATCGTCCGTATGCCAAAGTACACTGAAATACATTTTTAAGACCCACTCCTGCAAAATAAGCAGCTGGTGGATGTCTACTTTCATGCCAACCCAAAAACAACGACGCCCAGTGTTCCTTTCTGCTACTTGTTAGGCGAGTGGGATTATCCAATACTTCTTGTTTTCGTTTAGATTCGTCATCTTCTTTCATTTTCTTTGTTTCTGACAGCTGCTTTTCTCTTTTTTCTTCCTCTGCTATTTTTCGTTCCTCCTCTGCTTTTGCCAGAGCTATTCTTTTTTCTTCCTTTCTTTCTTTTTCTATTTTCCCCTTAAACATTTCATATTCCGCTTTAACATTGGCGAAATTTTCTTTGAGATTTTCCTTCTTGATATGTCTTCCTGCTATCAAATCAGATAGCTGATTATATAGGTTAGTAGCACTTTCAAGATCTTCTTCATAAATATAGCTTTGAGTTTCACGAATCATCCCAGATATTTCTGAATAATGATCCCTCTCCCAAGTATCTCTGAAAACAAGCATATACAACACGAAACTTATAAAACATAGTCCTAAAAAGCCTAAAAGACACCATGTCCATAGTGGCATTGAAGAAGATGTATCAGATTGAGGAGAAGGTTGTTTTTCTTCAGTAATGTTGGCAGTAGGCTCATTAATAAGGTGATCGTAATCATCCAATTGTATCATATGATCTTCATTTTGGTCTGTTTGGGGAGCAACAAATATCTCGTTGCACTTTTTGCATCTGACTTTCTTGCCAGCATACTTGTCGGGCACTTGATACTTATGCTTACAGTTTTTGCAGTTAAATGAAATCATTCTCTACTCCCTATGGATGGCATTCTATCATAACGACCTCCTGTTTCAACTGGAATCTGAGCACAACTACAACCAATTATCCCTATTTAAGGTTATTGTCATAATCCATGATTCAGGTGTTGAGCAAGATAGATCGGGCGCAACTGAAGGGACCGGGTTCCCTTTTTTATAAAATGGGCAAGATAGATAGTCACACGTATTTTTCTGGCCTTCCTCTTTTCTTTTTTTCCAAGTTCAGTTTTAATATTTTTGCGTTTTTTTGCATCCAATCGTTTTGGGCGTAGGGGTATTCGCGTTTTATGCAGTTGTCTATCTGTGTGGTGTCTTTATCGGATAGTGCTTCGTTTACGATCTGGGGCCATTTTTCTGGTATCGGTAATGGGCCGGGGTTTAGATCGAACGGTTTTTGGGTGCCTGTTCTTTGTGCGTAGCTTGACCATTGCCAGTCGGCGGGGGTCTGGGCGATGCGTGCTCTGCATGGATTGGTCTCGATGTATCGCATTGTTTTTAGGTAATGGTGGTTGTGCTGGATGGGGAAGCTTTTGTATCGGCCCTGGTATAGGTGGCCTATGCCGGTTGTTCCGTGGGCTGTGTGCCAGCGGCGGACGTGGGTTACAGTTACCCAGTGCATGAAATCCGACATCGAATGGTCCTCGGCAGGCCATAGTAATAGATGCCAGTGGTTGGACATGATGCAGTATCCGCATAAACGCATGGAAAACCGCTCGATGCCTTCGGCGAGGATGTTTTCAAAAGCAATGAAGTCGAGGTCCTTCTTGAAGATTCGCAACTTGCCGTTGGCGCGGTTGAGAACATGGTACGCAATGCCGCCTTTGGTTATACGTTTCCTCTTGGTCATTAACGTAAGATATTGATCCTTGCTAATAATGTCAACGGAAAACTGGGTTTCTGGAAGGCTAAATTGCCTATTTTATAAAAAAGGGGACCAGGTCCCCTTTGGTTTTAAGAATTATTTTGACTGGTCCGCAATTCTATTCTATACTACTGCCCTGTATAGCATTAGGCAATTGCACATAATAGACGAAAGAGGTTTATTCCATGGACAACGACAAGATCATAGCCAGCGGTATAACATTTGACGATGTATTGATGATACCTGCAAAAAGCGATTTCGTGCCAAGCCAGGCAGATACATCGACAAATCTGACGAACAACATCAGGATAAACATACCCCTCGTCTCGGCAGCGATGGATACCGTAACAGAATCCGCGCTCGCAATAGCCCTCGCCCAGGAAGGCGGCATCGGTATAATACACAAAAACCTGTCCATGCAGGATCAGCAGAGAGAGGTTGCCGAGGTAAAGCGTTCGGAGAACGGTGTCATTCTCGATCCCGTTACGCTTACCCCTGAAGATACCGTAAGCAGTGCCCGTGAATTGATGCAGGTACAGAACGTGTCCGGCATACCTATCCTCAAAGGCAAAAAACTCGTCGGAATTATAACAAGAAGGGACCTTAAGTTCTTAACCGACGAGTCAGCTAAGATCGATACCGTAATGACAAAGGAAAAGCTTGTCACGGGACCGGCAGGTACCACACTTCAGCAAGCCAAAGAGATACTCCAACACCAAAAGGTCGAAAAGCTCTTGCTGGTTACAAAGCAGGGCGAACTTGCCGGCCTTATCACAATGAGAGACATCGACCGGTTCCATCAGTACCCGTTATCCGCCAGAGACGATAGAGGCAGGCTAAGAGTAGGTGCCGCCGTTGGCGTTAATGACTTTGAAAGGGTAGAGGCCCTGATCAAAGCAGAGGTCGACGTTATCGTAGTTGACACCGCCCACGGCCACTCACAAAATGTTATCGATACCGTAAAGCAGATCAAGAGCAAATACGACATAGACATTATCGCCGGAAACATCGCAACAGAGCAGGCTGCAAAGGAACTGATAGATGCAGGTGCCAATGCGATCAAGGTTGGAATAGGCCCCGGTGCAATATGCACAACAAGGGTTATCTCCGGCGTAGGCGTCCCGCAGATAACGGCAATAATGGATTGCGTAAAGGTCGCCGGCAAAAGGGGGATACCTGTTATTGCAGATGGAGGCATCCGTCATTCCGGAGATATATCAAAGGCCATCGTCGCAGGAGCATCGTCGGTGATGCTGGGATCGCTCTTTGCCGGTTTAAAAGAGAGCCCCGGACAACTCGTTATATACAAGGGAAGGCAGTTCAAGGAATACAGGGGAATGGGTTCGATAGGAGCAATGGTAAAAGGCTCTGCCGACCGTTACGGACAAGAGAGCTCTACAGAACATAACAAGCTCGTCCCGGAAGGTGTCGAAGGAAGGGTCCCATACAGAGGAATGCTCAGCGATTTCGTATACCAGATCGTTGGCGGTATAAGAGCCGGTATGGGATACTGCGGAACAAGGACTGTCGAGGAGCTTAGAAACAAAGCGAAATTTGTAAAGATCACCGCTGCAAGCGTAAGCGAATCGCATCCGCACGATATTATGATCACAAAGGAATCGCCAAACTATTCCGGCTCAGATTCATTCGAGGGGTGATAACAGATTTTAGGTACCGTAGGATGGGTAACTCGTTGCCCATGCGGAAACCATGACAAAGCACCGGACAAAGGCCGGACTCGACAATTTTTCATTTTTATTTTTGAGATTTAATTTTAAAACAAGTAGGGGTCTTTAGATGTCTCGTGAAGTAGTAGCTATAATAGATTTCGGTAGTCAGTACGGCCAGCTCATCGCACGCAGGGTTCGCGAGCACAATGTTTACTCGCAGGTCTACCAACCCGACGTAAAAGCAGAAAAACTGGCACAGCTTGGAGTAAAAGGAATCATCCTTTCAGGCGGGCCCGCAAGCGTATACGCTGACAACGCTCCCACTTGCGACGAAAAATTGTTCGAACTCGGCATACCTGTCTTGGGAATATGCTACGGAATGCAGATCGGCTGTAAGATACTCGGCGCAAACATCTCGCCTGCCGAAAACCGCGAATACGGAAGAACGCAGATCGACATAAATGACAAGGCCGACCTCTTCAAGGGACTACCCGACGAGACTACGGTCTGGATGAGTCACGGTGATCTGGTTAACGAGCTTTCGGATAAATTCGAATCGATAGCAACAACCCCAAGCTGCCCTTATGCGGCTGTGCGGAACAAAGACACCAAGTTTTACGGCGTGCAGTTCCATCCCGAAGTAACCCACACGCCAAAGGGAAAAGTCATACTCGAAAACTTCCTATACGATATTTGCAATTGCAGCGGCGATTGGCAGATGAGCGATTTCGTAGAGCAAACCGTCGCAACTGTTAAAAAGCAGGCAGGCAAGGCAACAGTTATATGCGGCCTTTCGGGCGGAGTTGACTCAGCGGTTACATCGGCACTGTTGCACAAGGCAATAGGCGAACAGCTTGTATGTATCTTCGTAGACAACGGCTTGCTCAGAAAGAACGAACGCGAAGAGGTTATTGCAATGTTCCAGGACCACTTTAAGATGAACCTCCACGTTGTCGATTGGGGCACCCAGTTCCTTACAAAGCTTCAAGGGGTTACCGACCCGCAGAAAAAACGAAAGATCATCGGAGCCGAATTTATAGAAGCCTTCAGGTCCGAAGCCGACAAAATTCCGAATGCAAAGTTCCTCGCTCAGGGAACCCTCTATCCCGACGTCATCGAGTC
>JAGLHQ010000042.1 GCA_023143375.1 Planctomycetota bacterium | reverse complement strand
AACAGAGACGGAAATCTGGCTGCTAACATCAAACTCCACCATAACGTCGGCGGCCTTCCCGAGGAATTAGGCTTTGAGTTGATTGAGCCGTTGCGAGATCTCTTCAAAGACGAGGTCAGGGTTGTCGGCGAATATCTCGGCTTACCGAAGGACATGGTATGGCGGCACCCGTTCCCAGGCCCAGGCCTGGCGGTAAGGGTTTTAGGAGAAATAACAGAACCACGGCTTAAGGTGCTCCGCGAAGCGGACGATATACTTATAGAGGAAATAAAATCCGCTGGGTTATACAGGCAGATATCACAGGCACTAACCGTGCTTTTGCCGATAGGAACCGTCGGCGTCATGGGTGATGAGCGAAGTTACGAAAACGTTATAGCGATACGGGCAGTAGAGACGACCGATTTTATGACGGCCGATTTCTCGCATATACCTTACGAGGTACTCGGGCCGATCGCAAGCAGGATCATCAACGAGGTCCGCGGCGTAAACCGTGTAGTTTACGATGTGTCCTCAAAGCCGCCGGCCACGATCGAATGGGAGTAAAAAGAATGTGGATTTTAAGAAGTAACACAAACTCGCTGCGCATCTTCGCTGCAATATTGATCTTTCTAACCTGCTGTCCCTCGGCCTTTCTGTCCCGGTTGCTTGCCGATGACGCCAGCCTTTCGTATCAGGCATCGACCATCGACGATCCGTTTGAAAGCCTTTGGCAGGACGTCTGGAAACTCCCTGATATTATCGTCGAAAATGACAAAGAGATAGTCGCTAACGACCGGTATCTTACATGGCTCTTATTGGCAGGCGGGGCAAGTATAGCACTCTACGCCGATGGTGCCGATCAGGATATCGCCGACGACATGGGCAAACCATCGCTTGACGGCGACCTCGACAGGATACTCGATTACGTCGGCGGTCCGGGCCAGCATTTTGCCGCAGCAGGCCTGTGGTATCTCTTCGCCGCAGATAAGCAGGACACCATTGGAAAAGAACGCGCATGGACAATGATAAAGGCTCTCTCAGTTAACGGGGCTACTACACTGGGTCTAAAGCTGATAAGGAATGATGACACGCCTAACGGAAAGGATCTTGCCTGGCCAAGCGGACATACCTCAAGCTCGTTCACCGTAGCATCCGTTCTCGATGAGTTTTACGGACCAGAGGTCGGAATACCCGCATACTTCGTCGCAGGGTTCGTCGGTTACAGAATGATGGATTCAGGGGATCATTGGGCGTCAGATGTGCTGTTTGGGGCCATCTTAGGCTACATCACGGGCCACCACGTCGCAGGTAAACACAATGAAGGACCTCTGGCAGGCATCGAGATAACACCTCTTGCAACCGCACTGACGGACGAAAATGTAGCGGGTATCAGCCTCGTAAGACGCTTCTGATACGATCAAAAAGTGCCCTGTGAAAATCTGTAAAAACAGCGAAATATCAGCGCGACAAAACCGCCTTTAAAGGCTCTGAAACGCGGTTTCTTAGGGATTGCATACATATCCAAAACTTCTGTTTTAATCAGAAAAAGCTTGACTTTTGCCCCCATATATGCTCTAATACTATAAGTTCAGATGGGGAAGAGGAAAGTAGGAGAACAGGGTGATTCGTGCAACTGCTTTGCTCGTTAAGTAGCGACACATCGGATATCACCCTTTGGAGGCAGGAACTTATAACGGTTGTTAGGTGCATTATTTTTGAAAGGCTGCACTTTGAGTTATACGGTTCAAATGGGTATGCAAAGAACATCATTCGTAGGGGGGAGGTCTAAAGTTTATGCCATCATATAAACGTGCCGTACCCGTCCTAATATTGATCCTTGTTGCCGTTTTCTTACAAACCGGCCGCTTGGTTTCTGCGCATTGCCCGCACCGGCAATACAAGCCGGACTTGTCCGAAGCGGTCCTTTTGGCTTCACCGATGGAGAACGATCAAAATTATCGTTTGATCATTTCGGACCTACACTCGGTGCAGCTCCGTTATATTTACGTTTAGTTAATTATTTGTTACTGGAGATATTCAGATGGCGTTAGTAAAGAAAAGTTTCCCGATCGTTTTGGCTGTTTTGGCAGTACTGCTCGTTATAAACACCGCGATAGCTGCCATATTACCCGAAAGTTCATACGTTTCACCCGATGGCATACCGGTTAATAACAATACCTTAAGAGATGGCAGCCTGCGTATCGATTATGCCGTTTACGATACAGAAAATATTGCACTAGGTTCCGATGAGGAAGACTTCCTCAGCTCCTTCATGGCTACCCAATACGTTTATGCCTATCAGGTATATAACGATAACGGTTCTGCTCTGGATATAGGCTCATTTAACCTTTCATACATTGGCAACGATGCCATAGAAGGCGATGATCACATTTCAAGTATGGTAGACGATCTTGGTAATCCAGGCGATCAAAATAACCGTGGAACAGAGCCGTCCGATAATGACTACGGATTTGACTCGGACACCAGATTTGACTTTGCAAAATGGGAATTCAACAGCCCGGGAAGTTTTCTCGAAGCAGGTGATCATTCCTATTGGTTGATAATACAAAGCAACAACGCTCCTAAGAGGGGATTATATAGTATGGGAGGGGTAGAAGACATTGAAGCGGACCCGGAAAATAGCCCCGATCAAATACCCGATATTGTGAACGTGCCGGAACCGATAACCATTACCTTGTTAGGCATCGGCGGGTTGATCTTAAGAAGAACCGGCAAAAAAGCTTAAGGAAAATTTTATTGTTACTTAGAGACAACCAAATATGAACAATAAAATATTACAACATAGAACCCTAAAGATGCTTCTTGCAGCAATAATGATCGCTGCTTTCGGTTCCACGGCCCTTGGCCAACAAACCGAACAAGGATACGTCTTGATAGTTCGCCAGAGTCCTGTCGATTCAGGGATAGTAACGCCGGGTGTAGGCATATACAGACCGGAATTGAACCAAACAGTTGTAATACAGGCCCTCCCGAAACTGGGATACAAATTCATTTATTGGATGGGCGATGTTCTAAGTCCGACATCTAACAGAACCTCTGTCAGGGTTGACTCTCCAAAAATTGTCATCGCCATTTTCGAAAAAGAAAGCTTTGAGTTGTTATCGCCATCTAATGTCAGCACCTCCGGAGCAAGCGGAGGGCAAGCTATGACTAAACCACAGGAATCGCCAGGCGAACCGGTGATGCATTATGAACCGCCCGAATGGCCGTCGTTCCAATGGCCTAAATGGCCTGACAGAGTTGTCCCGGTTCCCGGCGAAGGAGAAACGTCCGACACAGAGATACCCGTTCCAGGCGGTGACTTCGAGATACCCGTTCCAGGCGGTGACTTTGAGATACCCGTTCCAGGCGATGGCAGCGATATACTCGTACCAGGCGGCAGCAGCGAGGTACCCATCCCGGGCGGCGGTAGCGAGATACCCGTCCCGGATGACGGTGATGGGATACCGGACATCGGACAGGAAGATGTGGTCCCGGAACCGGCAACTATGGCAATACTTGCAGCAGGGACAATATTCCTGAGAAAAAGAAAACGCAGGCGAATACAATAATAAAGCGTTGCAAAACGCAAGACAATACGAATCCCTTTTGGAGGAGAGGGTAATAGCCGGAGGACCAAAATCTTCCGGCTGTTTTTTTGCATATTTAAAAGGGATTATCAATCCCTGAAAGGGTCATCTAAAGCGCCCCAGCCGAAAGGCTGGCTCGATAACTACGAACCACGAACTCCGGACTATGAACTAAATTAATGCCCCCGGCATTAATTCTTCCGGAAAACAGCTACAACGTTTTCGATCTCAACTACGAAAAGCCGATTATCGCCTTCAAAGTCCACCGGGATCGCACCTTTAGGGTTAAATAGAACCTTGTCATACTGTATTAGCGGGATATCAGAAGCCATCTCAACTTCCGCAGAGATAGAGACCACACGTCCCGTAATAGTGGGTATCTCGATGTTATCGGGCAGTTGGATACCGCCCTTGGTCTGCTTTTTATCCTCATCCTTACGAATAACAACTCGTTTACCGATAGGCTCTACGGTCTCAAAAATATCTTCTTTTGGGTTTTCTTTCTTCGCCATTTTTTATACCTTGAAACTTTTTCTGGTTAACAACGTAGTGCTATTAGTCGAAGAGTATAACAAGAGAAAAGATTTTTCCTCCTCCGAGGCAGTAATGTGTTCACTTGTGAATGCGTTACTGCCTTTTTTTATACCTCTTTCTTTATTGTCTTCTTTTTAGCTGTCTTTTTCTTAGCAGTTTTCTTCTTGGCTGTTTTCTTCTTAGCCGTTTTTTTCTTAGCAGCCTTCTTCTTGCTCTTTTTCCTGCCCAGAAGCTCGTCGGCTTTTTCCCATGTATCCGGAGGCCAAACACCCTCATCTTGAAGCTTTATTAAATTATCAAGCATCTTGATGCTTATGATCGTTCTGCACCGTGGGAATTTATTACAGCCCATAAACGGACCTCGCTTGCCCTGACGGATCACAAGCTCGCCCTTATCGCACTTATAGCACTTGACGCCCGTAGGCTCTGGCGGCGGCTTAGGAGGCAATACGTTTCCTTCCTTGTCGATTCCCAAAATAGTTTTGCATTCCGGGTAGTCCGAACACCCAAGGAAAGGACCGAAGCGGCCGTTCTTCTTGATCATCGGTTTCTCGCATTTCGGGCATTTGTGTTCCGATTCTTCCTCTTTCAGCATAACACCGTTCCGGTCGCAGGGACACGCGAATTTGCAAGTAGGATAATCGCCGCAGCTAAGGAACCTGCCGTTTTTGCCGAACCGGTAAACCATATCGCTATCGCAGTCAGGACATTTATATTCGCTCGGTGTCGTTTCCGCTTTAGCGTGTTTCATCTCTTCGGTGGCATGATCGAGATTCTTCTTGAACGGCTCGTAGAATTCGCTCAGAACCTTCGTCCATTCAAGGTGCTGCTCTTCGATCATATCGAACTGTTCTTCCATATGGCTGGTAAACGCGACGTCCATAACCTTCGGGAAAAACTCGTTCAGTTTATCGGTTACAACCTCACCGATGTCCGTCGAATGGAATTTTCGTTCGATCTGCTCGACATACTTCCGGTCCTGGATCGTACTGATGATCGATGCATACGTACTTGGCCTGCCGATACCTTCTTTCTCCAACGCCTTTACAAGCGATGCTTCCGTATATCTCGCCGGCGGCTTGGTAAAATGTTGATCGGCTTTAATATCGACAGCCGTCAAAGGATCCCCGGCTTTGACAACCGGCATGAACGGATCGATCGAACTCGTCGGCCACACCTTTGTAAATCCGTCAAACACAAGCGCCCGTCCGTTCGCACGATAGTTACATTCGCCGATAGCTGTCTCCGCCGATATTTCGATCGTCGTCGTGTCCCATTGTGCCGGCGACATCTGACAAGCCACAAACCGCGACCATATCAGGTTGTAAAGTTTATACTGTTCATCGTTAAGGTACTGTGCGATATCGTCAGGGCTAAGCGCAGCGTCCGTTACCCGGATCGCCTCATGTGCCTCTTGAGCGTTTTTCTTTGCCTTATAAAAATTGGGTTTCTCAGGCAGGTAATCCGGGCCAATTTCTTTTCCGATATAATCACGCACCGAATCCAAAGCCTCTTTCGACAAATGAGTGCTGTCGGTCCTCATATATGTAATAAGACCCACAGATCCCATCGAACCAAGCTCGATACCTTCATAAAGCTGCTGAGCGATACGCATTATTCGCTTCGTCGCAAACCCAAGCCGATTCGCCGCTGCCTGCTGAAGCGTCGATGTGATAAACGGCGGCGAAGGCCGAGAGGTAACACGCTTAAGCTTAGTGTCAGTTATCTTAAAGCTCGCACCCTTAAGAGCGTCGCCGATCCGATTGGCACTTTCAGCGTCCGGTGCATGGAATTTCTCGCCGTTAACCTTATGCAGTTCAGCCTTGAACGCACTCTGCTCTTTAAGCCACTTATTCTGAACCGCTATCGTCGGTCCTTTATCCTTAGCGTCTCTGGCGTTGATAAATTCCTGCCACTGACTCGTATGATCGTTCGTCATATCCGTCGTAAAAACCGCTGGTATCAGCCAGTACTCATCAGGATCGAACGCCGCGATAAGACGTTCTCGTTCTACGATTATTTTCACCGCCACAGACTGCACTCGCCCGGCACTTAGCCCGCGGGCAACCTTCTTCCACAACAAAGGGCTTATCTGGTATCCGACGATCCGGTCAAGAATACGCCTCGCCTGCTGAGCGTTAACCTTGTCCATGTCAAGTTTGCCGGGCTTTTCAAAAGCCTGCTGAATTGAGTTTTTCGTTATCGAATTAAAGACAACGCGGTAAGTCTTCTCTGACGGGATCTTAAGCAGCTCAGAAAGGTGCCACGCGATCGCCTCGCCCTCACGGTCAAGGTCAGTTGCAAGATACAGGGTATCGCAGCTTTTCATCGCAGATTTTAGCGAGCTGACAGTACGAGTCTTACCCGGGCTCGTCTTGTATGTCGGTTCAAAATTATTCTCAATATCGACATTGATACCCTTGCTGGGAAGGTCACGCACATGACCCATAGAAGCAGTGACAACGTAGTCAGGACCGAGATATTTATTGATCGTCTTAGCCTTGGCAGGCGATTCGACGATTACGAGAGATTTTCTTTTTGCCATCTGGACAATACCACCAACTAAATATAAGTGTGTAATTGTGTTTCAAAAACTCACATCAGTGCCGCCTCTCAGCGGTACAGAATCAAGTTAATATCAAAATTTCAGCACAATTGTCAAGAAAAAAGCAAAATACCCACTTTAAAGCCAGCTAGACGCATATAATTATTTATAAAAAACCGTATCAATTAACCACACACCAAAAAATAGCGTATTATTTACATAGAGGTAGTAAGATATGAAAGGGTAGAGACATGTATCACGTATCGTTGAAAAACTGGACACATAGTATGCATATGCCTAAACGGCACGATATGGCGGTAGGTTTCGGGCATCTCTTCCATGACGACAGATTCTGGGCCATTATTGGTGCGGCGGCACTGTTTGCGATTCTGATAGGACTGGCCATCATTGCCGGCAGATCTGAGGGGCCCATGCCTGATTTTTCGCCTACTAATACTTTTTTCCCTGTTAGTATTTAGGTATGTGTAAGAAGTCGCGTTTTAAAGGCAATGTGAAATTTGCTTTTCGCCGGGGTGTTGCCTTGATAATTTTTTTAGGATTATCGGACCTTAGCTGGGTCTGACAAGATGTAGAAAGGCAGGTGTATCATGAAGCTACTTGAATATCTTGACCAGAACGAGTCGACCTACCAGATCAGTCGGCATTTACCCGTGTTTACCGCTCAGCAAATGGCTGCCGAAGAGCACGTCTCAGGCATGAACGTCGCCAAGCCCGTCATCATCAAAGCCGAAGACCTGTTCTACATGTGCGTTCTGCCTGCATGTTGCAAGATCGACCTTAACGTCTTACAGCGGCATCTTGGCGTCGATCTGGTAGAATTGGCCACCGAGAGCGAAATGGCAGACTTGTTCCCCGATTGTCCCATAGGAGCCGAGCCTCCCTTCGGGAGCCTCTACGGCCTGCTGACATTTATGGACACAAGACTCGCCGAAGACGAGTACATCGTCTTCCAGTCCGGAACCCACGAAGACGCCGTACAGATGGACACCCAGGAATTCATAAAGCTTGCTCAGCCTAGAATATTAAGCTTTAGCTATCACACGCTGTAATTGAAGGTTAAGATTGGTCGAGCAATTGCTTTAGGGCTGGTTTGAGTTTGGCGATAGAATTGCCGCGGTGGGAGACTTTGTTTTTTTCGTCTGCGCTGAGTTCCGCCGCGGTTTTGTTCATGCCTTTTATAAGGAATATCGGGTCATACCCGAACCCGCCTGTTCCCTTTTCTGCTTCGGTTATGATGCCTTCTACAGTTCCTTCTGTTTGTATCAGAACTTTTTCAGGCGACGCAAGGCATATACTGCAGACAAATCGCCCCGTGCGTTTTTCCGTTGGCACCCCTTCCAGCAGTTCCAGAACTTTCTCAATATTCTTATGATCTATCAAGGTTTTATCGGAAGATTTTTCACCAGAGAACCGCGCCGAGTGAACCCCAGGCGCCCCGTCCAGAGCATCTATCACAAGCCCGGAATCGTCCGCGATGGTCCATAGCCCCGTAGC
>JAGLHQ010000041.1 GCA_023143375.1 Planctomycetota bacterium | reverse complement strand
ATCCCAACCACTTTGTCATCCCAGCGAAAGCTGGGATCCATTTCTACAATTAAAACTTGCCTCAACGTAGGATGGGCAAATTCTTTGCCCATGCGGTTAGAACTCGCAGATCGGCATCGCCGTAGGCGATATTCCATGATCTTTTCTCTGCTTTCCTCTTTTTCCTCCCTGGCTCGCCATAGCTTTAGCGACGGCGGCTGTGGCAAAATAACCTTTTATTCAGCCGCAGGCTGAAATAATTCGTGTTTTATTAGTGTCAATTCGTGGCCAAAAAAAAAGAGCTTAATCTTATTTCATTCATGAAATAAAACAAAGCCAACGGTCGGAATCGAACCGACAACCGCTGGTTTACAAAACCAGTGCTCTACCGTTGAGCTACGTTGGCAAAATCAGACCTCGCAGTCTACCTAAACCGCAAAAAAAATGCAACCCTCTAACGCCATATTTAAGGAATATTTCCCAGAAAAACCGCCCCCAAGCCCAAAAATACCCCAAACACCATCATTTTACCTCTAAAGCCCCGTTGGTTTTCATTTTGTACAAACTGGAAAGATTTTTCAGTGCATCTGAATGTTCAGGATCGTACTCTATTGTTTTCTCGAAATATTCGATTGCCGCACTGTAATTCTTTTGCTCGGACATCGCTATTCCAAGATTGAAATTAGAATTAACATGAGATGGCATCTGTTCTAAAACTTCATGCCATAGCCGAATCGCCTTATCGCGATGACCTTTGGTGTATATTGCTATTCCAAGGTTGCTTTTGGCATCATGATGATCCGGTTTAAGTTCCAGAGCCTTTTCATAGTTTTCGATGGCAGCATCGTACTTCCCCTTTTTAAAATAGCAGATACCAAGCTGCGCGTAAATCTCGCTACCCGGGTGGTAATTAAGCTCTTTAGCTTTGTTAAACATTTCGATAGCTTCGTCAACCCTGTTTTGGTCAAGGTAAATCTCACCCAGTAGATGGTATGGAGGGGCGAATTCCGGATCGATACGCATCGCTTTAAAAAGATGCTCCGTAGCCTTGTCGAGTTGCTTACCCAGCGCATATTGGTATCCCATACTATTATGCATAATGATATTGTGTTCCGTCACATCGATAGCATGGTTAAAAAGATTAACGCTGTCTTTCCAGTAACTAACCTGGACTCTTGTTGCAAGACACATTGAAGCAGCTAAGATCGTCGAAGCCGTTATAAGCAAAATCTTTTTAAAACGCCAACCACCGAAAAATGTCGATACCCCAAATGATAACATAATATACAAACCGATAGATGGCAGATAAGTATAACGATCGGCCATCGCCTGGTATCCAACCTGAACTATTCCGATCACAGGAACCAGCATTCCAAGAAACCAAAGCCATCCGACAGTAAGATATTTTTGCTTGCGGAAAATAAACACCGCCAGCGAGATCGACAACAGAACTATCACGGCACCGATAGCCGTAGACGCAGGCAATGTGTTGCCGGGATGAGGATAAAGAACTGCCAGCTTAACAGGATAGAACGTTTTGCTTATATAACTGACATAGCTTGCAAGACTGTTGCTGATTCGAGACAATAATGTCAGATCGAACATCATACTCGTCGCACCTGCGCTTCTCTGTGCAACAAACGTTATTGCACTTGACATTCCAGATAGAACTAAAAGCGGGAGCTTCTCATAAAAACAAAACATTCGCAAACGACCCAGGGGCCAATAGTCCAGAAGCAGCAAAACAAATGGAACCGTCACAAGCATTGGTTTCGACAAAAGACCGAACGCAAAACAAACAACTACCAGCGCATATCGAGCCGCACAACGTTTCTCAGTGTAGAATACATAGCTTAGCAGCGTAAGCATAAAGAAAAACGCACTTAACAGATCTTTGCGTTCCGCTATCCATGCGACAGATTCCACATGCGTCGGGTGCAATGCAAAAACACCAGCCACAAAAACGCTGCACCACATCGCACCGGTCATCCTCTTTATCACCCAGAACAATAACACTACGTTGGCAATATGAAATAATAGATTTGTTACGTGATGACCGGATGCGTTAGGACCGTACAGTTCAATGTCAACCATATGGCTAAGCCACGTCAAAGGATGCCAGTTCCCGGAATAGTGAATAAATGCCCATTTGACAGACTCTTTCGTCAAACCATTCTGTACGATCGGGTTCGACGCAACATAGTAGTTGTCGTCATACGCTACAAAATCGTTTTGACGAACACCTTCATACCCGGCAAGCGTGATAACCGCAAGCAAAACACTAATCAATACAAGTTTATGTTGTGATGTAAGTTTCATTTTGTGTTACGGGAATATCCGAGACTTAATGAT
>JAGLHQ010000409.1 GCA_023143375.1 Planctomycetota bacterium | reverse complement strand
AAAAAGCGGTGGCAGACTATTCTCACATCAAAAGTCCCCGCAAATTCACGCAGCCGCAACTGCTTGCGTGCTTAATTGTCAAAGAACTACGCGGTCTCGATTATCGCGGCATCCACATTATGCTCAGCGAGTGGTCGGACTTGCGTCAAATACTTGGCCTGCGGCATATTCCGCATTTCACAACACTGTGCGCAGCCAGCAAACGGCTGTTGCGAAAGCCAACCACCGAGGCGTTGTTACATTCAATCCTACAGCGATGTCGCGACCTAGGGTTACTGAAAGACAAATCAAAACTGGTCGCAATCGATTCGACCGGAATGGAAACCCGCCATGCATCTCGTTACTATACTCGCCGTTGCAAACGCCACTCAGGGCACTACAAACGGCGATTTCCAAAGCTTTCGGCTATCTGCGACACATCCAATCATCTGTTGCTGGGCATGGTTATAGATCGAGGACCAAGACTCGATTATGCCGAAGACGAATCGACGTTGCTAAACGCATTGTCACAACAAAAGTTCAAGATGCTTCTGGCCGATGCCGGTTACGAGTCGGAGCGTTTTCACAAACTCTGTCGCGAGCAATTGAACATCCAAAGTATCATTCCCACTACGCAACGTGGTCGATCCCGAGAAGATGGCTCCACCAAAGCAGTGACAGGATACTATCGCAAACTAATGCAAAACAATTTTCCAAAGAGCTTATATGGCCAACGGTGGCAGATCGAAACGGTCTTCAGCATGCTCAAACGCAATCTGGGCAGTTCCCTTCGTGCGCGATATCATCACAGCCAGACCCGCGAAATTCGTCTGCGTATACTGACTCACAACCTGATGATTCTCAAACGTCTAACTTATCTTCTATACAGAGCATAAACAACTCTAATTTCCCCCAGTGATATGTGAGATAGGTATGTTTTCTACTGTTGAGCTATATTCTGTAGATACTCGACTATCTTGTGTACATGCGTTGATGGATTACAGTCCCTCAGGTCTTCAGCGTCATTATGTTGCTCTTTCAACACCTCTTTGGAATGCTTTATTGCATCGCTGGTTTTTGGATAAACAACATTAAAGATTGTCGTATCGCTCTCACTATAAGCAGGGTGTTGTTGCCTTAATGCAGATTTGGCATCTCGGCTTCTACTGAAAGGAGCACTGGTTTTCCTAAAGTGCAATATATACCAATACTC
>JAGLHQ010000408.1 GCA_023143375.1 Planctomycetota bacterium | reverse complement strand
CAGTGAATTCAAACAATTCAGATTCTCCAATGAAATTGTAGTTGGTCCCATCATCGCGGTATATTTTAAGTTTTCCAGTTCTTATACCAACATTTGCTGCCAAATACGAAAATGCGTTTATTACTCCTGCTGCGGTTATAGTTTGAAATGGGTCAATAACAGTAATCCCATTTGTAGTCATATTAGATACAGCTGAATCAGAGAAGCTTCCATCGGCAAAAACGGTATCATCACTCACCCATACATTACATTGTGCTTCTGTATGTCCACTCGGTTGAATATACATATTCATTGTTTGTGGTGGATTGATATTAGATAACGTTTCACCGCCGTACAATCCTTCTTCAATGTATAAATCTTTACTTGATGGGATATTTTGGAATCCGTAACCCATTGTAAGCCATGCAACGCCCCATGTTGTTCCAAGTGCTGAATCTGAGCCAGTTGGTTTTACATATCTGTTGCCTAAATCAGTATACCAACATTCCGTATAAATTGCGCCAGATGATTCACTGTAGACAACAAATGTACAATATAGGGTGTAATACTCAGTACCGCCAGTGATTGAACGCGAATATGTTTTCAACACTTCATATTCTAATATTTCAGAGTTGTGTGTGCTACCCCAAGGTGTTGTTACATTGCATAGTTGGTCATGTGCACCAGTTGGAGATATTTCGACAATTTGAACAACGGCACTGCCATAACTTGAATTATATGAACTTCCTGCATAAATCAGCCCAGTTGATTGGCACGCCTCATCTACCATTCAATCACACCTTCGAGAATACAAAAGCCTGCCCAGTATCAACTGTCAATGTCAAATCATGCGCAGTATCTGCAATGATGGAATCTGCTTCAACAATGTTATATCCATTCATATCAAAGTTTTCAGTAACTGTAAAACTAGAACTATCTCCAATTTCAACATCATTGTAATACGCTTTACCATCGCTCCTAAACTCAATGATACCCCCCGAATCATGCCGTATTCTCAATGGATTCAAACCAT
>JAGLHQ010000407.1 GCA_023143375.1 Planctomycetota bacterium | reverse complement strand
CACTACCGCTGCCGTACCGTGTGGTAGCATCGGGTTTACGGAAGTCCCGTCAAATCCTGTGATTACGTCCGATGCCTTCTCGTCAAAACGAGATAGCGCCGAGTCCCACAGAAGGAGCTTTGCCGTTTGCCCTAACACCGTGTCTGCGACGTGGGCTTCAATGTTTGCCCATGCCGTCTCCAACGACGTGATTATTGCTGCTAAAGCGTCATCAACTGAGATGTCGCCTCCGCTGTTGAGTCGGTAATGAAGTACCATCTGGGCAATTGTGCTTTCTGGCATACCCAGTGTGATGACGATTCGGATAATGTCGTTAACTGTTAGCATCTCTTAACCTCCCTGGGGGACTCCATGCTTTCCGTGCGTCAAGGATTACCTTTTCCATCTTAGCGCGGTCTGCTGGGTCGCCCCGTTTCCCCAAAACAACGCGCCCTACCCTGCGCGTCGCCTTCCCGACGGAGGCATGGACGGTGAAAATTCGAAACCCGCCCTTTTCGGTCAGTTTCACATAAGGTTGTGCCATCTTGTTGCTCCTTTTTAACGAAGCGGATGAAGACATCCGTCATTTCGTATAGTCCAAGTAACCCTGCGGTCAAAAGAATTTTACCAGCATTTCCCTGATTGCGCAACAAATAAAAAAGAGCCCCCCCTATTCACAAGAAACAGGAAGGGCTCTGGGGGGGGAAATTTTAGCGTGGTGGGTATTTATCCTCGTACCAGGTAAACAAACCCTTCTCGCACCACTCAGCGACCCCACAAATCAAATCCGACCAAGTGTCAGCCTCGATGAATGCTACTTGTGGGAAAGACCGGTGGTTTCGTTTAATCATGGCTCGCCACCCAGCCTTCTGTCGTCTTATGTCAACCTGTGTAAGGACTCCGCCCTGCACGTAGGCCAAGCTCTTTTCCAAGTCGAGCCAATAATCCTTGGTCTGCGCTTTCTGGTAGCGCGGCACCACGTTGACGGCCGTCAACTGGTCGTGCCCATTTTTTAATGGACATTGTTCGTCTGGGGCCGTCTCAGCGATTTCCGGTTCAGTCGTCATATGCCTACCCCGGCTTTTCTGCGCCGCTGGTAGCCCATTATGGTGTTTACTGCAGCTGAAACTCCGAAACCTAGGAAGGCATCTGCGACCTCATTGAATACGCCTGGCTTTAGAATCGTCCCTGTTTCGACCACGTTCTGCCGCCAATCGTCCGCAAACAACACGAGGGACACTATTGCTGCTGCCTCCAGGTTCCCCTCTGTTTGCTGAGATTCCTCAAACCCAGGGATGAACTTTCGTCCCTGTCGACGACCAACGTCTGTGAAAAAGCG
>JAGLHQ010000406.1 GCA_023143375.1 Planctomycetota bacterium | reverse complement strand
ATGGCCTCATAACAGGCCACAGAGAAAATAATAAAAAATAATAAAAATTCATGTTTAGTTATTCCGTTATCCTGTCAAAAAAGAGAGTTAAACGATCGACAGGAAAAACGGTGAAGGGTTACGGATTTGTTTAGTATGGATCAAATTTCATTGGGATTGATGTGGTATGCTGTGTTTGTTGTCTCGACGACGCTGCATGAGGCTGCGCACGCTTTTGCGGCGATGCGTATGGGGGACAACACAGCCTATCACGGCGGGCAGGCGACTCTCGATCCGATACCGCATATCCAGCGTTCGCCGTGGGGGATGGTTCTTATCCCGCTGGTTACCTTTTTTATGAGCGGATGGATGATGGGCTGGGCGAGCGTTCCGTACGATCCGGTGTGGGCAGAACGGTATCCGAAAAGAGCTGCATGGATGTCGCTTGCAGGGCCGGCGGCGAATCTTGGGCTGGTGTTGTTATCAGCACTGATAATACGGATCGGTCTTACGGCTGGGTTTTTTCAGGCCCCGCATCACTTCGCTTTTTCCAGTTTGGTCGGCACCGAGACGACCGGGGCCGTGCGCGGGCTGGCGGTGATGGTGAGCATTATGTTTACGCTGAACCTGGTTTTGTTCTGCTTTAACCTTATCCCGCTGCCGCCTTTGGACGGGACGGGGATCATGGAATTTTTTCTGGAAGGGAAGGCTGCGATGAAGTATCGCAGGCTCTGCTCGCACCCGAATATGCTTATACTTGGGATATTCATCGCGTGGAATATTTTCGACGTGATCTTTTACCCATTGTGGGGGTTTAGCTTGAGAATGCTTTATCTCGGCGTGTAATTATAGCGTGCAGCGTACAGCGTTTAGCGGATAGGCTGCTTTGCAGCACTGACCTGCGGTCAGATGGGTATGCGTCACTTGCGAACATTTTTACGTTTATCACGGAAAAAGTTCTTGACAAACCACCTCTTTTGTGCTATATTAGTAACAATCATCTTGGGAGGATGAGCAAACACGGAGTTCGAGGAATCCAAAGTAACATTTGCAGCGTCTGTATGCGCGCGAATAGTTTACGTAACTTGATTTCTCGAAAGGCAGCAACAGATGAAAAGAACAATTATAGTTTTGGCATTTCTTTCCGCACTGGCATTACCGGCAACGGCTGTTACCGATCTTGACGGCGATGGTGATATAGATGTCGATGACTACATTGTCGAACAAGTCTATGATCCCGCAACGCAAACCGGCGCTATAGATATGTCTGCCCAAGCTTTGACATCTGCCAACGGTGCGAGCAATTACATCCAGGCCTCTTCAATGTATCTCGGTGATAATAATATTAGCGATATTGGCTCTAGTGACTTTTCAGGTTTGAATAATTTATTTGATCTAAGGCTCGATAACAACCAGATAACAAGTATTGACAACGGTTCCTTTGCAGACCTGAGCAGCCTGATCGGGCTGTCACTTGATTATAACAACATAATCAGTATTGACGCTGGTGATCTTTCGGGCCTTACAAGCGTGGAACATCTTTATCTCGGACATAATCAGATTAGCAGCATAGAAAGCGGTGCATTTGCCGGAATGCAGAATTTAAAAAGACTATACCTTTATGGTAACGAACTGACTTCTTTAAATCTTTCAAATTCACAATTCAGAGATATTGAATTCTTTACTGTCAGAGATAACCCTCTTATCGAAAGCGTAGACCTGTCAAACGCCGAATTGTCACAGCAGGCCTTTGACGAATTGATGTTTCGTGCAGGCCCTATAATTCGTCTTGGCATTTCAGGTATCCCTGGGTTAGAGGAGCTATATCTTAGCGGGATAGATTTTACAGAGATAACTGACCTAACAGAAATGTACCCAGCCGATGTCTTAGAAGACCTGTTCCTTGTTGACATCACAGGTATCGGCTCGCAGTTTGACGATCTGTTCAATAATGATGAGCTGGCATCCCTTGCAAATGTTTACGTAAACCAAAGCGCTTATGATGCATTAGGCGCAGCTCTTGCTAACTGGGAAGACGAAGCGGGCCATACCGTACACATAGTTCCGGAGCCTGCGACGATGTTGTTGTTTGGATTGGGCGGGATAGCGTTGCGAAGGAAAAAGAAATAACATTTGTGCGTTTTTATGCGCGGTAACAGTTTGTATTAATTATGGTTTTTCGAAAGGTGATGGGAGATGAAGAGATTTGGGCAAATCGAAATTATCACAGTAGGTTTTATTATAATGACAAGTTTGGCAACGCCTGCCGGGGCGGGGATTTCGTGGTCAGGCCATGTTACCCCATCTGATCCGTCTACCTGGGACTCAAGCACGCGTGGCTACATCGGTAACTTCCTCGATGGTACGATGGATATCACCGCCGGTAGTGATGTCATAGATGATTATGGCTTCATCGGCAGCTATCCCGGCGTGACGGGCGCCGTTACTGTCGACGGTGTCGGCTCGACATGGACCCATAGCCGTGATCTCGTGGTCGGCGAACATAGCAACGGCACGCTGGATATCACCAATGGCGGGGCGGTCGGCAATAATGATGGCCTTATCGGATTCTGGGACACTTCGATGGGTGAAGTTACCGTCGATGGTTCCGGCTCAACATGGACCAATCGCGACGACCTCCGGGTTGGATATCTTGGCGATGGTATGCTGAATATCACGGGCGGAGGGCTTGTAAGCGTAGCAGGACTTTTAACAATTGATAACAACGGTGACGATGATAGTTTTATCAATATGGCGACCGGTGGTAAGCTGGCATTGTTTGGCGGTGATGCTGACGACTTGCTGGTTGACTTTATGGAGCTTATCGAAGGTACCGATGCGATCCGTTATTGGGCTGGTTCTGGCTGGGCTGATATTATGGGGGCGAGCTTGGGTTTAGACTATACGCTGGAGTATGTAACCCAAGGCGATCTGGCAGGCTATACGATGTTAACGGTTCCGGAGCCTGCGACGATGTTGTTGTTTGGATTGGGCGGGGTGCTGCTTCGCAAGCGAAGCTAATTATTAATTACACGTGTGCTGAAGCACACCCTACGGCCGAACACAGGGTTTCATTATGAATGGATTCCAGTCCTCCAGAGGCGGATTTCCAACTTTCGCTGGGATGACAAAAAAAAGGGTGGCGTTAATCTTTGTCTGCGGTTTCGGATTTCTTTACTGGTTTCTTTTTCTTTAGTGCTCTTAGCGGGCGTGAGGTTCTTGCTTTTGGTATCCATTTGAAGAAGTGTTCCTGGAATTTATTGTATCCGCCTTTATAATATTCCTCTATCATAGCGGTTGTTTTTATTTTTTGCCCTTCCGTCCTGAACGTGTTTATTATTTTGTTAAGCATCTCCTGGTTTCGGCTGTTGCTCATCAGGTAGTATACGACTTCGTAGCCGAGTGTGTATGAAACCGTCGAGTCCAGATCGTCGAGTGCCTTCCAGCTTTTGTAGTCCATATCCAGATAAACATTCAGCGGTACCGGCATGCCGTTTTCTGTCCAGTGCTTCATCCAGCTATGCCGGTTTTGCTGTAGGTTTATTCGTTTTTTCTTGCCGATGACGTTTAGCCCCTCGAAATATTCCGATAGCCCTTCGTTTGCCCACATTGGGACGGCTGGTACCTGGTGCATAAGTATCATGTGGTTTGTTTCGTGGAAGAGTACGCTCAGCATCGATTCGACATTTACGTTTGCCCAGACGACGGTTTCGCGAATGGGGCCGCCGGCGAAGTACCCGGTTTGCGAGATCACCTTTCCGATATTTATTTTTTGATATTCGAGGAAGTCTTTCTGGCCGTTTATTATTGTCACGTTTACGCGGAAATCGTCGGGGTACGGCAGCTTGAACTCGTCTTTGTAGGTCGTCAGTATGCGGTCAACGCCGAAGAGGATGGCATTTTGTATCGGCGGCGTCATCTCAAAGGCGTATAGTTTGAAGCTGCATACGCCGGATGTGTAAATTATCGGTTCGGTAAGCTTGGCGCTGCACAGGCCGTTAAGGGCTAGAAAGATTATGAGAATTTTGATCTTCATCCATACATAATAGCGATTGGGCTCTCAAAAGTCAAATAATGCCCTTTGTTGGCATTTTTAGAGCGAAAAGTATTGATAAACGCCTCGTTTGACAATATGCTACTGGAGATGTAAAAATCAAAATATATAATAGTTTACGGAAAAGGAACCACGAATTAACACTAATGGACACGAAGGCATAGCATGTACGATATTAGTGTTTATTCGTGTCCATTAGTGGTTCTCTGGTTTGGGTTGTTTTATGAAGACACGGCGTTTGGGCAATACTGATCTTGAGCTTACCTGCGTTGGGCTTGGTACCTGGGCGATCGGCGGTCCGTGGCAGTTTGGATGGGGGCCGCAGGACGATAGCGATTCGATGGCGAGCATTCTCGAAGCGCTTGAAAGCGGGATAAACTGGATCGACACCGCTCCGATCTATGGGTGCGGGCATTCCGAGAGCGTAGTCGGCAAAGCGATCAAAGAGTTTCGCGAAAGACCGATCGTCGCCACTAAGTGCGCGTTGCTGTGGAACGAAAAACGCGAGAAGGTCAACTGTCTTAAAAAAGACAGCATCATCGCCGAGTGCGAAGCGTCGCTGCGCCGGCTCGATATTGACGTGATCGATCTTTACCAGATGCACTGGCCCAGCCCCGAAAGGGATATTGAAGAGGCCTGGGATGCGATGGCTTCGTTGGCACAGCAGGGCAAGGTGCGATATATCGGCGTGTCGAATTTTAACGTTAGCCAGATGGAACGTGTTGCGAAGATCCACGGAATCGCTTCGCTTCAGCCGTCTTATAGTATGCTGGCAAGGGATTTTGAAAAAGAGGCGTTGCCGTATTGTAAAGAAAATAATATCGGCGTCATTTGCTACAGCCCGATGAAGCGAGGATTGCTGACGGGTAAGTTCGATGCCGAAAAGATAGCGTCCCTTGCAGACGGCGATCACAGGAAAACAAGTCCCGATTTTAACGAGCCGCAGCTAAGTGCGAATTTAAAATTTGTAGAGCGATTAAAACCAATCGCGCAAAGAAGCGGGATAACGCTCGCCCAGCTTGCAGTCGCATGGGTGATCCGCGACGAAGCGGTAACATCCGCGATAACAGGGGCGCGTAAAAAGGGGCAGATATCCGAAACGGTAAAGGCAGCGGATATAAAACTTGCTCCGGATGATATTGACGAAATCGAAGATTTGCTTCGGCAAAGAGAAATTGATCTGAATTTATAAGGGTAACGAAGATGGCAAAAGAATCCAAAGTGTATACGAGCCCGCTTGTAGAGCGTAACGCATCGCGGGAAATGAGCGAGTTGTTCGGCCCTGCCAAAAAATTTGGCACGTGGCGAAAGCTATGGCTTGAGCTTGCAAAAGCGGAAAAGAAGCTCGGCCTGGATATCAAGCAGACGCAAATAAACCAGATGGCAAAGAACCTCGGCGACATCGATCTGAAAAAAGCGGCGCGTTATGAAAAGAAGTTTCGTCACGATGTGATGGC
>JAGLHQ010000405.1 GCA_023143375.1 Planctomycetota bacterium | reverse complement strand
AGTTTACAAGATCTTGCACTGCCTCAGATCGGCGACGACGGCCGGCTCATGGAATGGTCACTACCGCACGCCGAACCTAATCCGGGCCATCGACACATCTCGCATGTCTATGCACTGCACCCGGGCAGGCAATACACATACAAAAAGACCCCCGAGATAATGACAGCAATAAGAAAAAGCATTGACTACCGGCTTTCCCACGGCGGCGGACATACAGGCTGGTCCAGGGCATGGATCATTAATATCTGGGCACGTCTGCTGGAGCCTCAAAAGGCACACGATAATTTTATTGCTTTATTAAATAAATCGACACACCCAAACCTTTTTGACAACCACCCACCCTTCCAGATCGACGGTAACTTCGGAGCAACTGCAGCTATTGCGGAGATGCTTTTACAAAGTCACACAGATGAGATTCACCTCCTTCCAGCCCTGCCCAGGCAATGGCCCGATGGATACGTAAAAGGTCTTTGTGCACGCGGCGGATTTGTCGTAGACATAGAATGGAAAAACAGCGAACTTGTTTCGGCAACCATACACAGCCGGACCGGGACAGAGTGTGTTGTCCGATACAAAGGCAAAACATTGCACCTGAACATCGACAAAGGTCAAAAAGCCAGGCTTCCAGGAGATTTATTCCATGAAAAAACTCCCACGATCGGATTGAAGATCGAGCAACTTACCACCGGCGAAAAGCATCATTTCTTTGGTTACATCGGTCAGTGCCAGACCATTCCGTGGAATGCCGACGGCAGGTATATCCTCGCCCTTGAGATCGACAGGATAGATCGTTTGCCTGCACCCCGGGACTTTGCTACGGTGATACTTGTTGATACTGAAAATGATAACAAGATCATTCGCCTGGACAAATGTCACGCATGGAACCCACAGCAAGGCACGATGTTCTATTGGAATCCATTGAAGCCCAAAACACAGTTTTTCTTTAATGACCGGGACATCAAGACCGGCAAGGTGTTTACCGTACTGTATGATATTGAAAAGAAAAAACGCCTGCGCGAATACAAGTTTGACGATACGCCTATTGGTAACGGCGGAGTTGCTGCCGACGGCTCGGCCTTTCTTGCTATAAACTACGGCCGTTTGGCTCGCCTTCGCTTGGTAACCGGTTACCCCGAAGCACTTGATTGGTCCAAAAATGAAATCGCACCGGACAACGACGGAATATTTGTTGTCGATATTAAAACCGGTAAGAAGCGATTGCTCGTCTCTTATCGTCAACTCGAAAAGAAGATAAGAGAAAACGATCCAAACTTTGAGCACACCGGCCTGTTTATCAACCATACGCTCTGGAACCGGCAATGCGATCGCGTTTATTTCTTTGCACGTGCCGGCTGG
>JAGLHQ010000404.1 GCA_023143375.1 Planctomycetota bacterium | reverse complement strand
AGCAATACAAGTTTTGATTGGAAATTTTATGGCACAAAAGATCGACTGCCTTTAGGCAGATAACTATGTGATTCATTAGTTTGCCTGGTGAAACAAATCTTAATTGGGAATTATATTATGGGGCAAAAAATAGACAGAGAACAAGTTGAGAAGGTTGCCAAGCTTGCTCGGCTTGACCTGAGCGACGGGGAGCTAACAGAGTTTACCGGGCAGCTTAGTTCGATATTGGAATACATCGAAAAGCTAAACGAGATCGATACCGATTCGGTCGAGCCGCTGGCTCACTGCTTGCCGGTTCACAATGTTTTCCGCGAGGATGTTGTTATTCCGTCGCTGGATGTAGCGGCAGCATTGAAAAACGCCCCGGCGAGTTTCGACAACCACTTTAAGGTTCCAAAGGTTCTCGACGGCGGGCCCGGTGCATAAAGGTTTGAATGCAGGAGGATTCGATATGAAGAAGGTTTGTTTATTACTGCTTTGTTTGGCATGTGTTTTTGTTAACGGTTGCGAGGAAACCGTTACGCAGCCGGGCCAGCACGCGCAGACCTTTGAAAAAGAGATCGTTAAAAAGGCTCAGCTTGACTACTGGCTGTACCTTCCTAAAGATTATGGTACAGAGGGCAAGACGTGGCCATTGCTTATGTTCCTGCATGGAGCGGGCGAACGGGGCAGCGATCTTAACCAGGTTCTGGTTCATGGTCCTGCAAAATTAGCTTCTCAGGGTAAGGATTTTCCGTTTATTATAATCTCGCCTCAGTGTCCTAAGGGTCACTGGTGGGGCAATAAGGTCGACGAGCTTATCGCTCTTTGCGATCACGTTGCAGATAGCTATGCTGTCGATAAAGACAGGTTATATATAACCGGTCTTTCGATGGGCGGATACGGCACATGGGCGCTTATACAAAGGCATCCTGACAAGTTCGCGGCGGCGGCTCCTATATGCGGCGGTGGGGATACATCGCTTGCAAAACACTACATGAAGGACATACCGATATGGGTGTTCCACGGCGTAAAGGATAATGTAGTTCCTATTAGAAAATCCGAGGAGATGGTTGAAGCTTTGAAGCAGGGCGGTAACGAGAATGTAAAGTTTACGGTTTACCCCGAAGCAGGGCATGATTCGTGGACAGAAACATATAACAACCCGGAACTCTATGAATGGTTTCACAGTCATCCCATAAGTCCG
>JAGLHQ010000403.1 GCA_023143375.1 Planctomycetota bacterium | reverse complement strand
ATCACATCGTGTATCAATTGTCACGAAAACGTGACCGATATGATTGTGTACAATAATGATACAAGCAATGCCACAGCCGACTTTGCAGGTGACGGTGTTGGTGAGACCGGCGGAGACCCAAGTGCATACCACTACCTCAAACGCCAGAACAGCTTCGGGCTCGCAGCAGGCTCAAACGACTACTGTAATTACTGCCACAACAATGCAACAGGCCGCTTCAATACCACAATGCAAAACGCAGCATACAATGCAACAATCGCAAACCATTCAGCAAACTATGCGGGAAGTACCCCCAACTGCTACGATTGTCACAATACGACAAACGCAACAGGTGTGAAGCTGCATGGTGAATCCCTTGAGGAAAAAACAGTATCGTCCACCTTGTGTTTGGAATGCCACGGTGTCGGAAACTTCACATGGATGCGAACCACAATAGATAGGGATTTGCACAACAACACGGTATGTCTTGATTGCCATCTCAGCAATGCTTCAGATATACATCCTGTGAAATATCTGCTCTATAACAACACTACAACCACATCCAATATCACTGGTGCAGAGGTCAACTGTACATCATGCCACCAGTCAAGCAACATAGACGGGCGGTTTAACGACGGTTTCGGTTATTCAAAACCGACATTGCCAAAGATTGCTGTGAACTTCCTACACTCCCAGGCATATGCCAACAACACTACAGAAAGCCCTGATAGACAGAACTTCATGGGTCAAATTTGGGGCAATTACTGGGATGATGCTGATCACGAAGCTAATGATGGTGCATCCATCTTTGGTATCGAACCCAATATCACAATCGATATAAACCCCACTACACCAGCGGTAGATAGTACACTAAATGAGGACAATGCGAACCCTGCCTGCCTGTTCTGTCATGGCGATACCAAACACGATAACTCTTCTTTGGGTTATGTAGGCAATACGTCTCAGACAGTGAATCAGGATATCTCCTCAAGTTCATACTGGTGTGCCAATTGCCACTATGATGACGATTCATTCTCCGCGAGCGGTTATGAGTACACCAACATGACAAATCAGCTTACTGTAATTCCTCCAAAGATAAATAATTCCACATGGTTACAGAGTGTTAACAGGACATACAATACAAGCCTCTACTACAACCATACATCGGCAAACCTCGGCGGGCGATACGATGACGAAATCTGTCGTTCATGCCATGGCACCTTTGTATCTGGCAGTCTTGTGACAGTCTCTGACCTTGTGCATCAGACTGCAAAAGGATTCGAAGGTCATGCAAATTGCACATATTGCCATGCATCAAGCGGTGCGGTGGGTTATGCTCCGTATACTGTCAACATAACGGCCCTTGAACAGTCCATCCACGCAGACTTAAACAGCGGTGCGGTCATAAACAATAGCACAGCACCTGT
>JAGLHQ010000402.1 GCA_023143375.1 Planctomycetota bacterium | reverse complement strand
TCGCCAAGAAGTACCGCAACAGGGGACTTAGTTTCCTCGATATCATACAGGAAGGCAACACCGGCCTTATGCGTGCGGTCGATAAATATGAATATCGAAGAGGATACAAGTTCAGTACCTATGCCACGTGGTGGATCAGGCAGGCTATCACAAGAGCTATCGCCGATCATGCGAGGACAATCCGTATCCCGGTTCACATGATAGAGACTATGAGCAAGCTTCGCACGGTCACGAAGAACCTGCTGCAAGAACTCGGCAGAGAGCCGACTATCGAAGAGATCGCGAAAGAAGCTGAGATGAGCGTTTCGGAGGCCAGAAGAGTTTTGAAGATTTCCAAGCATCCGTTCAGTCTTGACAGACCGATCGGCGAAAGCGAAGACAGCTATTTCGGCGATTTTATCGAAGACGAAAGCGTCGAATCGCCTGTTGCCTCCGCAACTCAGGAGATGCTTAAGGAAAGGATCGACCACGTGTTAAAAACGTTGACATACCGTGAGCGTGAGATAATCAAGCTCAGGTATGGGATCGGTGACGGCTACACATACACTCTTGAAGAGGTCGGAAGGATATTTAAGGTAACCCGCGAACGCGTTCGCCAGGTAGAGGCCAAAGCCATTCGCAAGCTTCAGCACCCGGTAAGATCACGCAAGCTTGAAGGCTTTCTTGACGGCAAAACTACATAACGATTGCTATTTTAATGGTTGATAAAAACTATCGGGGCGAGGGCCTAATGTATTGGTCAGTGTCCCGATTTTTTCTATACTGCACGTAAGCTCATCGTCCGGTTTAAGATAATCACCCGTTGCCATCCCCACACCTTCCGGCGTCCCCGTCGCTATAATATCTCCCGGCTCAAGCTTCACCAGATGACTTATAAACGATATGGTTTCGCACACCGAAAAGATCATCTGGGAAGTGTTTGCTTTTTGTCTCAGTTGTCCGTTGACAGATAATTCAATATTAAGCTCTTGTGCGTTTTCGATCTCGTCGGCTGTGACGATGTATGGGCCGATCGGAAAAAAACCATCGGCCCATTTGCCATTTAGCCAATCAAAGAAATCATCCCAAGGCCGCTCGGCTCGGTTTTTCTTAAACGTAACGCTTCTTGCCGAGATGTCGTTTGCAATGCAGTAACCTGCGATATGATCAGACGCCTGTTCGGCAGAAACGCACTTTGCCGTTTTGCCGATTACCACTGCAAGCTCTACTTCGTAATCAACCTCTTTGCTATACTCTGGCCATGGTATAACGGTATCCTGACCGGTAACGACATTACAAGGCATAAGGAATGGGCGCGGTACCGTTTTGGTTTTTGGCGAGTCGGTTAGGCCCAGCTCACGTCCTGCTTCGGCGATATGTTTGGAATAATTACCCGCAAGCGCCAATATCTTACCCGGGCTTAGTATCGGTGCAAGCAGTTTGATCTTTTCAAAAGGTACAATATCACAGTTTTTTTCATCAATCTGACGAAGTTGGTCAAGATACCTGTTCCCGCCGGAAAGTATTTGTTTTATGCTTCGCAACTTCGTTTCTATCGACGAAGATGAAGAAATGTCGATTATTCCCTCATCGGTTACTATTCCGCATGAAACGACCTGATCGTGTACGTATGTTGCTAATTTCAATTTCGATTTTCCTCATAAAAATTAACTTGAAATTATCTCAAAATACATTCTAATTATCACCAGTATATTAAATGCCGATGGAAATGAAAGGGTAATATATGGCTGTTAAGGGTATTTGGCAAAAAACGAGGGGTTTTCTAAAACGCAAAAATGCTGTGCGTTCTTTTTCACCTGAGATAGACAACATGGGTCTTATCAGTGACAGTGATAGTTCCGTCCCAACTGATAATGTTTCGGGACATTCCAATCCAACCGGCAAGCTTGAGATCGTAAGGAAACATTCCACTACGCACATCGAAAAGAAGGACAGCATCGAGGCACTCGCCGGCGGTTTTAACAGAATGGTCGACCAGC
>JAGLHQ010000401.1 GCA_023143375.1 Planctomycetota bacterium | reverse complement strand
TTGCTGATAAAGCAGTGGGATCTCGATTTCCTTGAAGCTGACCTTAACTGGTGTGGCCGAGAGGGTTCGCCTACAAAGGTTCACCGAATTCAAAGTGTTGTTCTTGCGGCACAGGATACCGTCGATGTCGAGCCAAACGAAGAGGACATTGCGAAAATGGTTCACAGCCTCATCGAAGACCACACAATAGGATAAAAAGCCTGGCGATAAGTTAAGGTTGAATTTGTAAATAATAAAGGATTGGAATATGATTGAAGTTAACACCGCCGGGGAAGTTTGGATCTTTGCCGAACAACATAACGGCAAGCTTGCAGATACTCCACTGGAACTGTTGAGTAAGGGTAGAGAACTTGCAGATAAGCTTGGCGTAAAGTTGGCCGCGATCCTGATAGGCGATAAAGTCGAGGCCATTTCGGACAGGCTTGCAAAGTACGGTGCCGATAAGGTGTATCTATGCGAGCACCCGCTGCTTGAGCATTATCAAACTACGTCGTACACAAAAGTTATATGTGAGCTCATTGAAAAGCACAAACCTCAGATCGTGCTTTACGGTGCCACATCTTGCGGAAGGGATCTTGCTCCCCGTATTGCAAGTGCGTCAAAGGCCGGTCTTACCGCTGACTGTACCGATCTGGAGATTGGCAACCACGAAGTCAAAAAGACAAACACTGTATATGAGAACCTCCTGCTACAGATACGTCCTGCGTTCGGCGGTAACATTATTGCGACGATTATCAATTATGATAGATGGCCGCAGATGGCGACCGTGCGTGAAGGTGTTATGCCCATGCCGGTTCCGGATGTAAACAGAAAAGCAGACCTGGTTATAGAAAAACCGAACATTACACAGGCAGACCTTGCCCTTGAGATAATAAAGGAACACCTTGAGGAAAAGAAGGTTAACCTCAAGGACTCACGTATTATCGTAGCCGGCGGTGCAGGTGTAGGAAGTAAAGAGAACTTCCAGTTGATATGGGATCTTGCCCACTGTCTCGGTGGTGCGCCGGGTGCAACAAGGGCTGCATCTGATCTTGGATTCATCGATGAAGGTCATCAGATCGGACAAACCGGAACTACCGTAAGGCCCAGCTTGTATATCGCCATCGGCATCAGCGGTGCTATCCAGCACATAGCAGGTATGAGCGACAGCCAGAAGATCATCGCGATCAACAACGACCCGAAAGCACCTATCTTTGGCGTCGCACATTACAAGATCGTTGGCGATCTTAACGAAGTTGTCCCAATGATGATAAAGGCTATAAAAGAAAAGGTGTAAATCGCAATTAGTTTTCGCGATCCAATAAAAGGATTGGCGAACCAAGAGAATATTAGGAACGGAATCGGATTATGGCTAATTTTTATAAAGATAACGATGACCTTCGGTTCATGTTTAAGCATTTGGATATTGCAATGCTTGCAGAACTTGCCGAAGAAGGTTTTAAATTTAAAGACGAATTTGAGACCGCTCCCGTCGATGCCGACGAAGCGATAATAAATTACGATCTGGTGCTGGATGCGGTAGGTCAGTTAAGCGGCGATTTTATCGATCCGCGAAGCGAAGGCATTGATCGTGAAGGTACGCATCATGACGGATGGACTGTTACATACGCAAAAGGTATCGCAGAGTCTTTGGATGCTCTTGCAAAGGCAGATGTAATGGGAACTACCCTGCCGCATCGTTTTGGCGGACTAAATTTCCCCGAAACAGTCTACACCATGGCAACGGAAATGGTTTCACGTGCCGATGCCGGCTTGATGAACCTGTTTGGTTTGCAAGGCATTGCAATGACGATCAACGCATTTGCTTCCGAAGAGATAAAGCAGGAATATTTGCATGATTTTGCTGCCGGTAAGATAACCGGTGCGATGGTTCTGACCGAGCCCGATGCAGGCTCTGACCTACAGGCTTGCCAGGTAAAGGCGTTTCAGGATGATTCCGGTCAGTGGTATCTCCACGGCGTAAAACGCTTCATAACAAACGGATGCGGCCATGTGCTGCTGGTAATGGCACGTAGCGAACCGGATAGAACCGGAGGTTTGGGTCTTAGCCTGTTTGTATGCGGACAGGGGCCTACCGTTCACGTAAGAAGGATTGAGGATAAACTCGGCATTAAGGGCTCGCCGACATGCGAGATCGTTTTTGACAACACACCATGTAAGATCGTTGGCGAAAGACAACGCGGACTTGTTACATATGTAATGGCACTTATGAACGGCGCTCGCCTTGGTATCGCCGCACAGTCGATGGGTGTCGCAGAGGCAACATATCGTATTGCGCGCGACTATGCTGCAAGCAGACAGCAGTTTGGAGTTGCCATCGAAAAACTTCCGGCTGTCCGTGACATGGTTATAGACATGAAGGTACACATTGAGACCGCAAGGGCACTGATGTATGCAACAAGCGTTTCAGTCGACATGATGTTCGGTTATGAGAAAGCTAATGAAAATGCCAAAGATGACAAGGTTGAGGCAAGAAAACTTAAAAAGAAAGCCAAACGATACAAACGCATCGCCGCGATGCTTACGCCTATGACTAAATATTATTGCTCTGAAATGTGCAACACGGTCGCATACGATTCGATACAGGTATTGGGCGGAAGCGGATTTATGCGTGACTACGCCTGCGAACGCTATGCACGAGATGCACGTATCACGACGATCTACGAAGGCACAAGCCAGTTGCAGGTCGTAGCTGCGGTAAGAGGCGTTTGTGGCGGAGCATTTGAAAAGTATCTAG
>JAGLHQ010000400.1 GCA_023143375.1 Planctomycetota bacterium | reverse complement strand
GTATTTGAGCAGCATAATTGCACCGATCCCGCGAGTTTTTCATCGCAAGTTTTTTTAAATTTTTCCGCTTCTACGGCGATGCCGTCGTGTATAATTACGGTCTCCCAGTCAACCTCTTCGTCTTCGTTAACTTCGACCTCGTAATACTGTATGACGATATTAATCTCGGATACAAACTGCATAATAAACTCGTCATCGCTGCCTGTTATCGCCTCGATGTCAACAGTTCTGACGAAGTCGATCTCTCCCTTTTTGTATACGCTTATTGTCAGTGACGATCCGTGATATGTTACGACAAGTACATTTTTTTCGAATTTATCTGCGATCTGTTTTTCGTATATTGCTCTTGAAGCGGCCAGTGTGCTAAGCGATATCGAATGTGCCTCAATACCTGCAAGTGCTAAAGTTTTCATGAGCATGGATACTTTTTCATTGTCAGTAGCGGCAACAAAAACTCGTTCCTTGCTGTCGATGCCGATGCTTGACAGTCCGCAGTAGTCATAGTATGGGTCCTTTCCTGCGAAGACCTGGCTATGCCTTATCTCAGAGCTTACGTGTTTTCCGATATTGTCCGGGACATTCTCCGGCAGGTCGAGTATCTGTATGAGTATCGGTTTTGCAACAAGTGAGACGGCTGCTCTTTTTGTTTTGATGCGGTTTTTATGGAGAAGATCCTTCAATATTTTTGCCAGAGCGGCGAAGTCCTCGATATTTCCATCTACAATAGAACCCGGCGTGATGGGACACTCGGCGGCTTTTAGCAGTTTGAATTTGGTTCCAACCTTGCTGATAAGCGCAACGCTAATCCTGCTTTCTGAAATATCAATACCTAACGAAATATTCAAACTACCAAACATAAAGCTCCTTCTTTGAGTCGCATTTAAAGGCCTAAAAACCTCGATAGCGAACTCAAAACAGAATGTCTATATACAGATACACTATCTAATATTGATTTATCGTCATTAATGTGTGTTCTAATTATCACGGTCGAAGATAAGGTGTGCGATAAAATAAAAAATCGGAAAATGAAAAAAAACGTCCTATGAGAGGTCAAAACCCGTGCATTATAGGACCTAAGCCAGTGATATGCGTGAAAGAAACCTTTTCTGTAGACCCGGTCCGATAATTAATATTGTGCGGTTAGGGTTATAACGATTAACCGGATGATAACAACAATGGATAACCTTTGCGTCAGAACACAACATCATTCGTTGACTTTCAGTTCGTCTATTCTTATGACATAAGGGCTTATTGTCCCTATTGTGATCTCTGCGACAACCCTTGCGATAAAACCTTTTGCAGAAGTTCCTGTCGATTCAATTGTAATATTCGGCAGCGATGCGGTGACAGTGACATCGTACGAGCCTCCGGAAAACGCCTTACCGGTAAACCCCGTTGCCCAGCTATCGTCGGTTCGAAGTTCTGCGAGCGCGTCGTTTAGGCCGGCTTCTGCTACGCATACTGCATCAAGGGCGTATACCTGGTTTTGGGTAAGTTGTATCTCCTCGGTGTTCATCTGTA
>JAGLHQ010000040.1 GCA_023143375.1 Planctomycetota bacterium | reverse complement strand
AATGTTTCATTGTTGGTGTTTGAAAATACCAGCACGTCAAAGGCAGCAATTTTTTCGGTAGTGAAGATGGCTGGGTCGTCGCTGGCTTGGCATATCCATCCGTTCTGGCGGCAAATACTTTGTATGCACTCAATGCTTGCAGGGATGTTCTTGTGCACAAAACCCTCGCCGTTTTTGGTATAGACCAGCACCTTTTTACCAGATCTGGTACCAAGCCGGCTTGCACAACCAGCCAACAGCAGAGCGAGGATCATGCACACCCGCATCAAACCAGATACTCCGGTGTTATCAGAATTATTCCTTTTGCTTGCAAAAGCTTGTTTCATAGAAATTCCTTTATTCGAGGTCAATCATATTTCAAGATGTTCAAGAGCAATCGGGCTGCGATGGGATCAAACTCTATCGCATCATAACGTACCTGACTAACTAAAATATTTCCCTGGCCGACCTTGACTGCAAACAACGGGGTGCCGCCCAGTTCTCGATAGTCTAACGGACTTTTAATGTATCCGTGCCATTTGAGAGTCTCAGTTAAAACAGTTACATCAGGGCTGAACCTGTCAACTGAGTATCGCCCGTTAGCAACATAGGGAACTTTTCTTCCGTCGCTAAACCAGGACATATCCAAAGGTTCTATACCATCGAAAACACTGCTTTCTTCAACATTGATCGTAACTATTTCGTGACGATAATCCTTGTAATTGGATACTGTGTCGGGCAAAAGTTTAATCACTGCCTGGCGATTATCCAGCAAGATAGCATTTCCGCCAGCTGTGACAAAATCAGTGATCTTTTCATATCCGTCGGGAGTCTTATCAAAGCCAGTAAGGATAAAAGTGCCGCGTTTTCCCGCCAACTGACCGATCTTTGATATTTTGGTGGTTCTTATTCCGTAGAATTTAGTGAGTTTGGCAGCATCTTTATCGTTTTTCAGAATATAATATTTACCCTTGGCTTTATTTTTCTTATCGACAGACCAGTCTTTTTGCGCAATGGTAATGTCGTATTGGTTTTTAGAAACCTGCTTGCCCTGAGATTTGACCCTGAGAACCAATTTAGCATCGATCCTGGGTTTTGGAAGCTTTGCAGGTATCTTAAATGACAATTTCTGTTTTGCAGTGTCATAGTAATCAAGCGTTTTAAAAGTTATCGTTTTAGTTGCCAGAATATCATTTTCGTAAACGATCTCGCAAACGACCTTAGCGTTTTCAAGAGCAGCCAGATCTTCAGAATCGTTTATAAGTGTAACATCGGTGTCAATATTCGAACCTGCATAAAAATGTCTGCCCCAAAGTTCTGCACTTGCTAAAACGGGTTGATACGCCATTTTAAGACACTTTGCTGTTTTCATTGGACTCACCTCGGCACTGCTATGCGGATTGTAGAACCATGTTTCAAACGCAAAGATCAACATCCCGCATGTTCTATCATGTTCATCCCTGCGAAACATTTCCAACAACTCCTTGGTCATCATGCCATGACGAGTTATAAAATAATTCGGATTGTTATGTTCATACGCTTTTTTGCCAACAGTTGTCTGCGGTGTTTGATGCTGGAAGAGATAGAAACGCGTAGGCAAGGCATCATCCGAACGCGGATAGCCTGTCGATAGTTCCTGACTCATAATCGCTCTGCCCGGCGTGCAATAATCACGCCCAAACTCACCGTTGAAGAAATGGAAAGCACCCGGATTATACCAGCCGGGGTAGGAATGAGGATCGTCAATATCACCGTCATCATAATTGTTGGCTTTTATGATCCTTTCGTACCTGCCGCTTCTGGTCACATGCTTACGATAATATGCCGAATCTGAAACAACCGGCCTGCTTGGATCGATAGCACGGACCATCTTTATAGCGTCTGACAGAATCCGTCCCTTTTCAGTAAGTATCTCATCACTGTCGCCAAGAAGATAAAACTTCATTTCATTATTCATTGTCCAAAGGTAAATAGAAGGGCGGTTACGATTGGCCTTTATCAGTTCGCCAAACTCTCTTCGCCATATTTTTATAGCTTCTTCGCTTGGAATATCCCTGAGCATAAGCCATGTCCATGTCCCTTCATAAGACAACATCACGCCGGCCCGGTCGGCAGCATCCATCCACGTATTGGTAAAGGGGCTGCAATGCGTTCTGGTGGCAATGACGTTATGGTCAAGTGCCAACTGCATAAATTTTTCTGCAAGTTCTTTATCGTTTGGAGCGATATGCCCCGGCATATGTGTTGCTCCACGGACCCATAGAGGCTTGCCATTTAGATAAAATTGCTCCCCCTTTACCTCAACCGTTCTAAAACCTACTTGATCGGTAAACGAATCCAGGACATCGTCGTTTTGCTTTATATAAAACGTAATATAATACAGATTCGGAGCTCTGGGTGCCCATAATTTCGGCGACACTTTTGGTGTTGTAAACTTAGCCGTCCTGCTTGAATTAGCATCCAGGGCGGCATTTTCGACAACGCCCTGACATAAAATTTCAGCACTTGCACAATCTTTTATTTCATAGGAAAGCTGAACCCGTTGCTGTGAATTATTTTTATTTGAATACAGCACCTCAATATCCGCTGAGTCCAGGGAAGGCACAAAGTAATAATCCTCGACCTTTACTTTATCGCTTATCACAAGCTTTACCGGCCGCCATATACCGCCCGGGTTTCCTCGATAAAAGCCGTGCGGTATGTCATCGGTCGCTAACTCTTTGGAACGGGCCTTAAGCTTTTTCATCTCGCCTTTTTCGGTAGCTACAATAACATTCCAGGCATCGGCGTAATTGTCATCGAAATTTTCCAACGCAAAGGTGCCCGATGCTCCCTTGTCCCATTTCCGCCATACATTCAGTGCCACAACGTTTCTGCCGGGTCTTACATGATCGGTGACATCAACCTCGAAAGGCATGAACATGCCGACATTTTCGTGTAACTTGTCACCGTTGACATAAATTGCACTAATGAGTGAAACACCCTCAAAGTCCAGTACTACCTTTTTGTCTGCTATGTTCTCAGGCAGATCGATGTAATGTCTATACCACGCATATTGCGTTTTATTGTAATCGAATGTATAGTCGCTACAGCGTTTCTTTTCAGCGACATGAAACTTGTCGTTTTGTCCTTTGTTGAGCTTTCCCCAGCTTTCGCCTTCAAGCCAGTTTTGCAGCGGTATCCAGAAGTTTGGAACATCAATAACATGGGCATCTTTGTCATCATAATCGACAGCGATGGGCTCGGCGTCTATTTCATAATTTGGAATAAACAGCCAATCGCCGTCCAGAGAAATCTCCATCCTGCTGTCATCTAAGTACGGTATGTTAAGCGGCCGATATTCCGCTCTTTGCCGTTTCCTTTTTCTTTCTTTATCCTGGGCGATCCTTTCTGTAAACGGTTTTCCTTCGACGACAGATGCAAGACGATCCGGGCCAACGGGCGTAACCTTGACCCAATCAAATTCCGTTGTGATGTAACTTCCACCCAAAGAGGCTTTGCCTGTTTCAAAAGGAGAATCCACATCTGTAGCTACTATTCGAGGTGTATCTTCATCGTTAAGATACACGGCGATCCTGTTGCCGGCAACGATGACCTCGATCGTATACCACTGTCCGGGCGCAGGTGCGAATTCCAAGGGTTTAAGATCGAGCATCTTGTCGTAACCCTCGGCGCCGTACCGTGCTAAATACAAATGGTTGTTGCTTCCGCCGCGTAGAGCGACAACGTACCTGTAATCACGATTAAAATTCCTGAAACCTGCCCATATCTGTACCTGTCTTGCATCTTGTGGAGCTCTGGCTCTGAATTTAAGCGAATAGTTATCCCATTCGTCATCACCTGTTGTAACGTAACCGTCGCTAACCCGCAGGACGCCGTCATTGACTGAATACTGCCCCCGCCCCACCGTTTGCCATACGCCGCTGCCGATCGTGTCATCGTCAAACTTATCCGTCATCTCGGCTGCATACAATGTTGTCGCCGAAAGACACAATAAGATACACACCGCTAAACCATACACTACCCTGTTAAAAACCATGATCACTCCCTTAATTAGTCTGACTCGAATCAAATTTCAAATGGTTTCTCGGCAATGCAGTCTAGCCTAGAGTGCTTGCCGCGTCAATAAACGCGTTTATGTTTTCGCTGGAAACATTCGGCGGCATCCCGCCGCCGCAAGATAAGATCACTCTCGATAGATTTGTAAGTCCGGCAACAGATTTCTTTACTGCATTGCCAACTGCCTGCGGCGTGCCCTGTGCCATAACATCGCGAGGCGGAATATTGCCCAAAATAGCAACCTTGTTGCCGGTTAGTTCTTTAAGCTGTTGCAAACTGTGCTCAAAGCTTGGATTAAACAGATTCACTCCCATCCGCTCAAGGTATGGAGCACTTACAAGCCCGCTGGCATCGTTGTGCAGCATATTGATCTTTGCATCGAACGCACCGTAAATCTTTTTAAAATATGGAACCACATATTCGCCGCACTGCTTATCGCCGACAAAACCGATGATGTCATCCAGAAGAAAAACCCCTTCGATGGACGGGAAACACTCGATCTGGTAACCGATCCAGTCGATAAGAAAATCCGTGATCAAACCGACGAGTTTGTGACAACGATCCTGATCGGTCATCATCGCGGTCATAAATTCCGTCGTCCCCATCAGAAACGATGCAATATTAAGCGGCCCTCTTGCCACGGCGAATTTGATCTGATGTCCCATCGCCTCGATCTGCGGCTGAGTACGTTTTAGTCGATTGATAACAAACGGCAAAAGCCCGTCGGTACGAACATTCGGCTTGGTTAGCAGATCGACTTCGGATATGTCCCTTATAACCTTCTCGGCGTGCGGCATATTATCATCGAACCACTGACACTTGGCTCCGAAGGCGCTCGGTTCTGTACACATACCGAACTCGGCCCAAAACCCCGGCAGGAAAATAGTGTCGCCAAATGTTTCAATCGCTTTCTTGTTCGCCTGAAACCAACACGTATCGTCGCTGAAATAATCCATCATCCCCGCCCCACACCAGCCGGGCAGCCACGGACAATCGATAATAAACGCAGTCGGTATTTGCGGCAGGCGTTCGCCGTTTACGACATCCAAAAGTGTATCCCATTGAGCCTGATTCATCCGTAATTCCCAAAATTCAAATTGGTTAATATATGATCGCTTTCCGGCTTTAATAGCTGATACCCAGCCATCAAGCCGCGAAGAGTTATCTTGGCAGGTTAACTACATAACCGTCGATCATCATCTCAAGATCAGGGTTGTTCGGCTGATGAGCTGAAACACTAGCTCTGTTTATAGCAAAAGCCACCGTCCGATCGTCTGCCCATTTGAACTTTTCGGCGTGACCGTCTGCGTATGACAACGTGCTGCCTTCGTTGTGCCATGCCGCTGGGGCGTTCCACCATCTTTCGGCTTGTTCCGGACCTGAGCCTCCACCAAGAAGCCACGAACCACCATTATTATTTGACCATGCACCGTCATAGTTCTCTCCAACAAATATGTATGTCTTGGCTGTGCGCTGTATCTGTGAAAGTTTTAATATCCCCAGTGGCGGATCATTCATAATCCGTTCCTGGCCATTTAGGCCGCCCTGAATACCGTATGATCTGTATATCTTAAAGGCGTCAGTACTGCCGACTTCGGTACCTAGTCTCATACGTTTGTCACCGGGGCAATGATACAGCTTGACGTTTTCAGTATATGGCCACAACGTACCGTTCCTGATACCTCTCATACGTTCTTCAATGGTAGCATCAATACCGGTCCAGAATAAGATGGTTCCATTCTCGTCTGTCGGGGGATGCACCCACGCATCATGCCTCAGTGTACCGTCCGACTCAAGGTTGGGAAGTACGCTTGCGTCTGGGAGGTTGCCTTTGTTGTCCCCGCAATAGAGCAGATAGCTTTGAAGAAGCCCGCGCTGATGTGCGGTGCATACTACCCCGGCGGCTTGCTCTTTAACCTGATGCAAGGCAGGCATCAGGATCGACAAAAGCAATGCTATGATCGCGATAACCACTAATAGTTCGATTAATGTAAAACCCTTTTTTGACCTCATAACCCAATCTCCTGCAAATACTTGACAATTAGCCTCATAATATGTAGTATAGTGTTAATAATTAGTGATTTCAATGCACGATAGATACTTTTTATTGCACGATAGTGACCTATGAAACGTTTTGTACAGATCAAAAAACCGCAAATAAGCCCACAAATATCCTCTATTGTCCACGAAACAATCCAGTACTCCCCAATAATTCTGCATGCAACCGTTGACCAGGCCCAGCCGGTCGGGCACAAAAGAACTTTTGTCGAACACGCCCATGACCTCTACCACATTGCGATTTATACCAAAGGCGATGGCGAGTATTCAGTTGAAGGACGTTACCACCCAGCCCCGCCTGGCACCTGCGTGCTGATCCATCCGGGGCAGCGACACGATTTCGCATCACACTGGAGGGATTCGGTATATTCCGAGATAACATTTGCCTACGAATCACCAGAGGCTAAACCTCTTTGTATATCGTTTGAGGAACTGTTATCGCTGCATACCGGAGTGGACATTTCTTTGCTTGACAACATCGTTTTGCCGATGGACCAAATGTATGTTTTGCGTAACCTGCTTATGATGGCAACCGACCATTTGAACAGTGCCGATCCCCTTTCCCAATACCACGGACAACATGATCTGACAATGATATTCAACTTCCTGATAGGAACCGCTATTTCGGCCGAGCAGAAGATGTTTTCCCAAACACGTTTTGAACGTGCAAAGGGGTATATTGAGGAGCATTATTTCGAACAGATCTCCATTGACGAACTGGCAAAGATGGCCGGCGTTTCTAAAGGATACTTCTTCCGCAAGTTTAAAAAACAGTTTGGGATTTCACCTCTGGCCCACCGGCAACTCATTCGGATCGAAGCGGCCAAAACTTTGCTGAAAACAACCACGCTGCGATGCAATGAGATCGCATGGCAAGTGGGGTTTAGCGATGTCTATTTCTTCCATCGAATTTTCAAGAAACACATCGGCATTACACCCATTCAATTCCGAAAAACAAATTAGAGCATCCTATTTAAGATCGACATGATAGTCCTGTAGAGACTTTACAATGTCCTCCTTACCATGTTTTGCGGCAATGCCTTTGGCGGTAGCGGCAGCGGCAGTTGCCGTGGTTATATACGGCACCTTATACTTGATGGCGGCTTTTCTGATGTAAGAATCGTCGTATTGACTTCGCTTGCCTACGGGGGTGTTAACAATCAATTGAATCGCATTGTTTTTTATCGAATCAATAATATTCGGCCTGCCCTCATATATCTTTAGAACATGCTGGGCCTTTATACCTTTTTTGGATAAATGCTTATATGTTCCTTCGGTTGCCATGATATTAAAACCAAGTTCATTGAAAACTTTGGCAGTGTCTTCAATCGCTGCTTTGTCCGGATCGGCGACGGTTATCAAAACCGTACCCTTTGACGGCAACGGCTGTGTTGTTGCTTCCTGTGCCTTGAAGAATGCCATGCCATACGAATCGGCCAGCCCCAGCACTTCGCCTGTTGAACGCATTTCAGGGCCAAGCAATGGATCGACTTCCTGGAACATGTTAAACGGGAACACTGCCTCTTTTACACCAAAATGCGGAATAGTTTTTTTCTTCAGGTTCAGGTCGGCAAGTTTCTTTCCGAGCATGATCTGTGTGGCTAACTTTGCCATTGAAATTCCGCAAACCTTTGAGACCAGCGGAACAGTTCTCGATGCACGCGGGTTAGCTTCCAAAACATAAACCTTATCTTCAGCGATCGCGTACTGCATATTCATCAGACCGACAACATTCATCTCGATCGCTATCTTCCTGGTATACTCGCAAATCATATCAATATGTTTTTGCGGGATTGACACCGGCGGAATAACACATGCTGAATCACCCGAGTGTATGCCTGCTTCTTCGATGTGTTCCATAACCGCCGGGACAAACGCATCGGTTCCATCGGAGATCGCATCGGCCTCGGCCTCAATTGCATTAACGAGAAACTTATCTATCAGGATCGGTCTTTCAGGAGTCACTTCAAC
>JAGLHQ010000004.1 GCA_023143375.1 Planctomycetota bacterium | reverse complement strand
AAAAAAACAAACCCAATTTAGGCAGCACAAAATGGGACACAAATTTATTACAGAAATGCACATAACAAGCAAACGAAATCAGCCGGTTTCTGCCTGAAGGCAGCGCAATTATGAACAAAAACGCGCATGAAATGGAGAACCAAAAAACGTTAAATACAACTAAATATGAAAATGTTGAGCGAAGCGAAATCCACGCGATGAAGATGGTTTTATCCCTTATTGGTTTTTGTCTCTTTTTCTTCTCGACAGCAGCGCGATGTTTCGCAGTTCCTCGATTCCCCTGGCAGTTAGCCACTGGTGCTTGAAGTGCTTTTCCTGTGTTATCTGTGCGATGGCCATAAGTGCTCTTAGGTGGTAGTTCCGCTGATCCTTCGATCCTGCCAGAACGAACATGGTTTTTACGGGCGTCGGGTTGCCGCTAAAGACGATCCCGTCCGCGGCCCTTACCATAACGATATCGAATTTGTTTTCGCCTTCTACGATGATGTGCGGTATCGCAAGCCCGGGCTCGATGACGGTGGAGCTTTCGGCTTCGCGGTGAAGGAATTTTTCCATGAGGACAAACTCGTTTTCGTCCAGGCGATGCGAAAGGGTGCGTGAGATGTCTTTGAAAACGGTCTCGGCGTCCGTTTTTTCCTGTAGGTCGATCACCTGGCAGTTCTTTACGAGTTCGTCGAATCGGTCGGCGATTATTTCGTCGCGTTCTATCAGGATGTCCCGTAGTTCGTTTTCGAGTGTTACGGTTTTCAGGTCCTTGGCGGTAACTCGCTGGACGATGTGCATTATGGCCGAGGCTCTGTTTGTTTTTCTAAACGAATAGAGCAGGAACCATGCGGCGCTTAGTATGATGAATGCTGCGGTGGCGAGCAGTGTCAGCTTTCCCATGTCGACGAGCAACGCGGTGTAGACGAGGATCGTGACGATGTGCATGTATGGATAGAGGGGCGATTTGAATCGTGGTCGGTAGCTTTGTATTTTGCTTTCTCGCATTATTATCACGCTTGCATTGTCGAGTATGAAGAGGATTATCATCAGCGTCGACGCGATCTTGACGAGTGATTCGATGTCGAGGAAGATTATTGCAGCGATCATGAATCCGCCGGTGAGCATTATGCTGAGGTGGGGCGTGTGGAATTTTTTGCCGATAACGGAAAGTTTTTCCGGGATGAGCCTGTCCCTGCTCATAGCCAGCGGTGCCCGTGATGCTGCGAGTATTCCGCCGTTGGCGGTTGTGATGAAAGCTGTCATAGCGGCAATAGTCAGGGCGATAAAACCGAATGTTCCTCCTATTTTTTGTGCCGCCAATGAGATCGGAGCGTAGCTGCTTGAAAATTCTTCGGCGGTCAATATTCCAGTCGTTACGATAGTTACGCCGATGTAAAGCAGCGAGACGACGAGCCAGGAAAGGAGCATTCCTCGCGGCAGGTTTCTGCTGGGATGCTTAACCTCTTCTGCGATGCTGGCAACTTTTGTAAGCCCTCCGAAGCTTACGAAGACAAGCCCCGATGTTGCCAGTACCGTCGAAAAACCTTTGTCCATAAACCCGCTAAAGTGTATTGGCTGGACGACCTTTGTGCCCATGTAAATGAAGATGCCGAGTATTAGCAGCAGCGCTGTTACGAGCCATACCTGTAGTCTTGTGGTGTGTTTTACGCTTACGATGTTGAGGATGGTGAAAAATGCGCAGCATACAGCGGCGATGGCTTTGAACTGGAAGTTGTTTAGTTTATAGCCGGTAAGTTTTTCGATCAGTATTCCTAAGATTATCGCTATGCCGACGATCGCGAATGCGCTTTTAAGAGCGAGCGAAAACCAGCTTGCAGCGCCGCTAAAGAGTCCGCCTACGGGTCCGAGACTTCGTTCGACGTAGAAGTATGTTCCGCCTGCTTTTGGCATTGCGGTTGTCAGCTCTGCTTTGCTAAGCGCGCTTGAAAGGATAAGCAGCGATGCGATGGCATAAGAGAGTGTCATCGCGGGTCCTGCCTTTGAAAAAGCGATGGCAGGGAGTACGAACAGCCCGGAACTGATCATAGAACCGGCTGCGACGCAGAAGACGTCTGCGGTGCCAAGCGTTTTTTTCAGGTGAGTTTCCTGGCTCATAGTTCATTCCTTTGAATCTGTATTATATCCGTTAAGGCTGTAATGACAAGGGGTTGTATTGCTAAAAAAGAAGAATATTCTGGCCGAAAAAAACGAACATATTCTATGATATACGATAATATATGGTTGACTATTACCTTTCCTGTACTTACTATCTGTAGCATAACAGTTGGTTTACTATTGCAGTTGGGTCGCGATTTATGGCGAATATAAAAATTGATGCCGAAAGGTGTAAAGGTTGTTGCCTTTGTGTTTCGGAGTGTCCGCGCGGGTTTATCCGCATGAGCGAGATTTTTAACAAAAGCGGGAACTTGTTCGCAGAGGTTACCGATATAGAGAATTGCACAGGATGTGCGTTGTGCTGCCAGATATGTCCGGATATGGCGATCGAGATCGAGGGCAAGAAGAAGCCCAATGTTCCGGTCAAGGAGATATCGCAGCGCAGGACCAACAAGGAGTTAATGACGAAATTTGAGTAAGCCCTCTAAGAAGATCTTGCTTAAAGGTAACGAAGTGCTGAGCCAGGCGGCGATAAATGCCGGTTGTGGTTTCTTTGCCGGTTACCCCATCACGCCTCAAAACGAGGTTCCCGAGTACCTTTCCAAAGCACTCCCGGAAGCGGGCGGAATATTTATTCAGGCCGAGAGCGAGATCGCAGCGATCAATATGCTCTTCGGTGCGTCAGCGTCGGGGGTTCGGTGCATGACGTCATCGTCGTCGCCGGGCGTTAGCCTAAAGCAGGAGGGTATAAGCTATATCGCCGCCGCAGAGCTTCCGTGTGTTATCGTTAATATGCAAAGAGGCGGGCCCGGGCTAGGTAACATCAGGGCTGCGCAGGGGGACTATTTCCAGTCGGTCAAAGGCGGCGGGCACGGCGATTATCGTCTTATCGTCCTTGCCCCTTCGACTTTGCAGGAGATATACGAGCTTACTATGAACGCGTTCGATTATGCCGATCACTATCGTAACCCGGTGCTTATACTTGGTGACGGGATATTGGGGCAGATGGCAGAGCCTGTGGAGCTTACGAAGTATAGGCCGATAGTCGACTTGCCTGAGAAGGACTTTGTTCTGGACGGTTGCAAAGGCCGGGAGCGGCGGGTTATCAAGACGCTGCTGCTACAGCCGGCTGAGGCTCTCATCGAGTTTAACGAATATTTGAAAAAGAAATATGCCGGGATCGAAAGCGAACTGAAGCTTTGCCAAAAGTACAGATGCGACGATGCCGATCTTGTTGTCGCCGCTTACGGGATAACCGCACGTATCGCAGAGGGTGCCGTTGATATGGCGAGGGATAAGGGGCTAAAGGTCGGGCTGATCCGGCCGATCACCTTGTGGCCGTTCCCGGATGAGGATTTCAGGGCGGTGGCAGAGCAGGCGAAAAAGCTTCTTGTCGTCGAGATGTCCAACGGGCAGATGATCGAAGATGTTAAGCTATCGATAGAATGCAGCAGGCCTGTGGAGTTTTACGGTACCGGCGGCGGGTGGTATCCGACATCGGAAAAGATCATGGAAAAGATCGAAAGTGTATACGAATAACACCAATGGTGTTATTCGAGTGATTCGTGACTTGTGATTCGTGATTCGTGATTCGTTAAGGAGCCACCCTACGGTTGGTTGTTGTGTTGTCCACCCGGGCGTAGAACAAGTTGTAATTGTAAAGTGTGGATGATGAAGAATAAAAAAGCAGACCTCGCATCGACGCGAGTTTTTTAAGTGGAAATGTGTAATGCAGTTTAAACGACCCAAAACAATAAAGGATACTCAGACTCATTACTGTCCCGGATGCGGGCATGGTATTGTTCATCGATTAGTCGCAGAGGTGATCGACGAGCTTGGTCTGCGTGAAAAGACTATCGGTACCGCTCCTGTCGGGTGTTCTGTTTTGTTGTATAATTATTTCGATTGCGACATTATCGAATGCGCGCACGGGCGTCCGCCTGCGGTAGCTACGGCGATCAAGAGATGTCAGCCGGACAAGGTCGTCTTTACGTATCAGGGTGACGGGGACATCGCTGCTATCGGGACCGCAGAGCTTATTCACGCTGCCAACCGCGGTGAGAACATCACAGCGATATTTGTCAACAACGCTATTTATGGAATGACCGGCGGGCAGATGGCGCCGACGACGTTGATAGGACAAAAGACGACGACAACGCAGAACGGGCGTGACCGTAAGAAGCAGGGCCCGCCGTTGAAAGTGTGCGAGCTTTTGGCAAGCCTTGAGGGGGTTGCATATCTCCAGCGGGTTGCGGTAAGTACCGCTAAGGATGTTATCATAGCGAAAAAAGCTATCAAAAAAGCTTTCCAGAACCAGCTTGACGGCAAGGGGTATTCGCTTGTGGAGGTTCTTTCGATGTGCCCGACCGACTGGAAGGTGACGCCGAAGCAGGCAGTTGATTTTGTAAATAACGAAATGAAAGCGGCTTTCCCGCTGGGAGTTTATAAGGACGTCTGATGGCAAATAACCAGACAAGGATAATAATCGCAGGCTTTGGCGGGCAGGGAGTTGTTCTTGCAGGGAACATCCTGGCGCGTGCAGCGGTTATCGAGGACAAAAACGTTACGGGGATGATCTCGTACGGAGCGGAGATGCGGGGCGGGACGGCGAATGCTACGGTAGTTATTTCCGATGAAAAGATAGCAAGCCCGTTCGTTGAGGTTCCCGATGTTGCGATCATTATGAATCAGCCTTCGCTGGATAAGTTCGAGCCCGATATCGCAAGCGGCGGTCTGGCAGTGATAAACTCTACGATGGTCGAAGACGCCGGTTCACGGACGGACATCGATCGCGTTAGCGTGGGTGCTTCGGAGATCGCTAACTCGCTCGGTAACGCAAGGGTCGCTAACGTCGTTATACTCGGGGCGTTCATAAAAAGGACCGGTATCTTGCAGCCGCGAAGCATTGTCAGGGCGATAGACGAATTGTTCTCAACCAAGAAACCGGCTTTTATCGAGATAAACACTAATGCGTTTAACGCAGGATACGAGGGCGCGAAGAGCGTCTAGAACTTCAGGCTCTTCTTAGACGCTTTTTTTTCACCATGAAGATAGTATGTAGGCCATCCAGGTCGATATGATGATATTGAAGCGAATTTTAATATCATTATCGAAAGGATGGCCCATGAGTAAGTTAGCAAAAGTTGACAGGTTTTTCAAGAATGTAAAATTAACAAGTGATGACGAGGTTTTTGTCGGTGTTGAT
>JAGLHQ010000399.1 GCA_023143375.1 Planctomycetota bacterium | reverse complement strand
TCATGTAAAGTGTGCGTACCCTCAGTAAGGTCATATGTCACCCACAATGCTTCCGTTATATCTTCTAACGTCCCGATACATTCCTTGCCCTCGGCCGCTACTCCGCCGGCTAATTCAGTAAGCGGGTATTCAGGCGTCACTGCATCCATATCGAGCTCCGAGACTCTGCCTCTCTTTTTCAACGCCTGCAGTAAATTATAAAAAGATTCGCCTCTCGGCCCTATATCCGCGAAAGCTTCTTTCCAGTTCTTTCTCGCGGTAACCCAGGCAGCTATCTGCCCGCCGCCGCCCCAGGAAATATAAAATGGAATGCCATACCAGCTTAATAACGGATCACCCGAAATCGTCGCGTAAGCAATTAGCGACCAGGTTACCGCAAGTTCTTTCCATGTATTTCCAATTACCGACCTGTTCCATTTTTTAGCGTCACCGCCTAAAATCGGGGGCATCGAGAACATTTTCGGCTTAAACTGGTACTGCATTAGCGAAGGGCGCTCTATGTTAAACACACAATCATTAGCCCGGTAAGATTCAATAGCCTTATTAAGCCGCCAGGTTTTTGTCATCATACCCATAAGCATCATCCCTGTCATAGTAGGAAAATCTACAATTAACCTTTTCGCGATTACCGGGAGACCGCCCTCTTTATACCAGGCATCAAACCTGGGAAGAAGAACTAAAGAGATCATACTGGCCGCGTATGCCGCGAGCGCGACTTCAGGCACTTTGGCGCTTATATACCCGGGATTCATCTTAGCCATAATGTCCAGAGTGAAAAGGCCTAACAGGCCAAAGTCACCCAACCGGGCAAACAGATTCGACCTTATTCTCCATCTTTCAAACGAATCTTTAAACGGCGTTACAATAATACCGCCAACTGTCTTTACCCGGTTTGTAAAGTAAGGAAATAATCTAGCGTTAAACCCGGCCAGCGCCGTTACTGTCGGATCCTGATCACCCCATTTTATAGCTGTCATTAATTCCGCTACCCAAGATATCGGGCCTGACTCGAGAAGTTTGCTTCTTTCGGCATAGCCTACCCTCCAATTATCCGCTGTCTGCGACAAAAGAAGACATAACGGCAGGTCTTCACCCAATACCGTCTGCTCGGGAAGCTGATGATCCTTCCAAACTTCCCAGCACTGGGCAACCTTTCCTCCAAACTTCCCGTAGGAGGGAGTAAACGCGAAAAGTTTCCATATCGCGCGTTCAACAGCGCGCATCTCTGTCCTTGCCACACCAAAAAATTGCGTTATCATAGCGTCATCCGTATTACCTATAATACAATCCGGTGCGTACGCTATATATCTATTTGCTAAATTTTCCGGGCTTCCGCACGCTTCAGTCATTCTTATTACCCCTCCGGGGCCGGGATAGTCTCCTGTATCTATAAAGTAATAATTTGGGTACGCAACAGGGCTCTCTGCCGTACCAAAAACCTCTTCTAAAGAATGCGTGCCCATAAAACCATCCCACATCTTATCCGGGCCTATCTCGCGGAACCCTTCCCCCGGCACAGCATCTTCAAGCCATTGGACCGTGTTTACAATAGCGCCACCCTTAGCCTCCCAGCCTCTTGGCTGCCCTTTCGCTCCTATAAGTTCATAAAAGACCGGCTTCCTGTGCATCCAGACAAATTTCACATTAGGGTGGTTAACCTTAAGCCAGTCAATAAGATACTGGGCTTCTTCAATCTCTATCGCGCCCGCCGGCCCCTTGCTGTCACTGTTATACTGATAGACAAGATTAAAGTTGGGATCCATATTCGTCTCAATCGCTTCTCTTATCTTGCCGAATATGTCTTCTCTGAACATCCGCCGGGTTTCCTCTTCCGATTCCACAAGCTCTCCGCTCTCGTCCATGATCTCCTGTAAACCAATATATACCCCGGGAAATGAAACAAGCATCCGCTGGCTGTCAGGGATACCGGCACTGTAATCTTCATACGCTATATTGCGCTCCAGCAGAATCTTATCCAAAAACTGGGATATCATCAGCCGCGAAAGGTTAGCAAATGTCAAATTCAGGAAGGCAAATGACCCCAATCCAAAACCCAGGCTCCTTGACGATTGCGCTGTCAGCGGAGCGTCACCAAGAAACGCTGTCTGCATAAGAAGCG
>JAGLHQ010000398.1 GCA_023143375.1 Planctomycetota bacterium | reverse complement strand
CAAGACGACCGGAAAGGATATACCACGAATGGCGTTTGCCGAAGATGACGTTCTGCAAGTCAAGCTGAGCGGGACATATTTGGGACAGGATATTCAGAATATCCTGACATACAACATTGTGGACTTTGGACTGTCAGCTGACATCGACACGATATTGGACACATTGGAGGACTTCTTGCTACCTCTGTTTGTGAACCTGCAAGTAGATGGCATGGAGTGGACAGGTGTTCGTATCGACAATCTGACGGACACATTGAGCTTTGCGGAGCGGGCTGTCTCCGTCGAGGGTGTTATACTCACGGCTGGTATGCCATCGTATGTGGCCGGAGGGTTCACGAAACTCGTTGGATCTAAGCTCACTCGTCCAGGTGCGATGCGGCTCGCAGGTATTCCAGAAGATAATGTCCTGGATAATACATGGTCGCCGAACGTACCATTCCGGCAATCTTTGGAGATTGCTTTAGGTTCGGTGCTGTCAAATGGCCTGGCCCCGCCAAACGAAATAAATATTGATCCTATTGTGGCCAGATTGGTGACACCTGGCCCACCTGCTGTTTATGCTGAGAATAAGATCTCTAGCGTGGCATTCCGTAGTCTAATCACTACCCAAAACAGCAGGAAGCAATAAAGTCGGTGCTTCCTGAAAGGAGCGTAGAAAGGCCGTAGGTCAATAGCATGAGAATTTGCTTTACCCTTGCCTCTGAGTTATACTGTGGCTGCAAGGGTAAACGACTAGGACACTCAAGGACACGTTAAAATACGGTTCGAGGGTGTCCTTTTTTAAGGAAAGAACCTCATGTCATCCAGATGGAGACGCGACAACGTAGACATGCAAAACCCCCTACACTTGTTCACAAGCATCTTACCTCCCCTATGGCGTTTGAGAGAAACGCCAAATATCGCTTTCAGCTGCCGGACACACCGGTTTGGCTGGTATAGCGAAATATGCAATAGAAAGGTTAATTCCATGCCACAATTAAGACAAGTCAAGTTTGCTGACTACCGTTTAGACGAAAAAGAGAAAAAGGCGTTCATCAATTGGGAAAAAGAGAACGGTGACGACCTATTCGACCACATCCAGGTTCTGTTACACGCAGATCACAAGGTGTCAATCACATACTCGGATAAAGACCAGACAACCATTGTCTCGGTCACTTGTTGGGCTGAGATGACAGCCAACTACGGATATTGTACCAGCTCTCGTCACTCTGATCCCCGTGTCGCGTTGTCAATCGCGGTCTACAAAATCTTGGTGATTTTGGCGGACACGATCTGGGCAGAGGCACGAGGGGGTGACGATTGGGGTTGATATAGACCCCCCTGCCCTTCCGTTCACAGTTCCCTTGCGAAAGCTGCTAGAGCTAGTCTCTAGTAGCTTTTTTTATAGGCTAGGAGGCTCTCAGAGCCGCTTCTGGGGGTTTACAGGTGCAGATGCAAGCCTAGCGGCATAGTCCGCGTCAGAAACGCTCTAATCGACGCAAAGCCCTATATGCTATAGTAAAGGCATATGTGTCGTCAT
>JAGLHQ010000397.1 GCA_023143375.1 Planctomycetota bacterium | reverse complement strand
ATCGAACATTACCATCGAAAGCTCGCTGTCAACCGAAGCGTTCGTCTCGACGCCTTTTATATTACTGATATCAGCATCGATACGCAACAACACGCCATTGATCCCAGCGGAAAAATCCAATCGTTCGTAAAAGCCCTCTTTCAGCTTTCTGGTGTAATCCCAATTTTCTTTTTTAACTCTATTAAAAAAACTATACGACAACTGAGCGATAAGTTTTTCATCTGTGGTAAGGGGCCGATATACGCCTGCCATTTCCTCACCTCTTTTGAACGCCAGGCCTTTGCCGTTAACCTTACCATAAGCAATAAGCCACTCATTCAAAGCCGCCTGCTTTTTGCCCTCATCGTCGATAGCTATTACGTCTTTAAGCACGTCTTGAAAACGAGCTTTCATTTTCTTTAGGAGTTTTAATGAGGAAGGCAAATCGAAAACACCTTTCGTCTGGCTGTCGGCTTTGCTTAACGTTTCCAGTTCTCCGAAAACATCCTTGAGTTGCTTACATTTATCGTTTGCAAACAACGTTAGCTTTTTAAGATTTTCTTGCTGACCGGGCATCAGCCCCCTGCTACCGACCTTATATGGCACTCCATAAACAGTCAGCAAACACCGTATAGGAGTTGTGATTTTCTGCCGGTCAACTCTCTGACGGATGGGCTTTGCGAGCAGTTCGTTATAAGCGTCTCTCTTTATCGTATCGCTTAGCTTTTTGCCAAGCTTTAGTTTTAAAATATTTTCGCGAGGGACATGCCTTTTGTCGCAGTAATATTCGGCGATGCTTATCGATTCGGGGATGTCTTCGTTGGCAATAATAAGAATCTGGTTCGGAACCAAGCCAGAAACAACTCCGGAAATGATAATCACAAATAAAATTACAAATAACTTTTTAAACAAAACAGCTCCTGCATTAAGGCTTTAGCGTGAAGATTCATTATAATCAAAACGAGTCTGTAAATCAATAAGCGAGGATATGATCTTTTTTCTGGACAATTAACCTTTAGCGGGCTATCTTTATCTAAAGGATAATTTCAGGGATCGATTATGACAGGAAACATATTATCATTAGTAACGTGCGCTTGCCCGCTGCAGTATCTGCCTGCATTGGCTGTTGCCTTTCTCGCAGCAGCTCTCGGGACGGTACTAAGCAAACGCACCGCTTTAAAGCTTGGCATCGTTGACCGGCCAGACGACACGGTTAAAATACATAAGACCCCGGTTGCATATTTAGGGGGGATCGGTATCTGTTTTGGATTTGCAGTTGGACTTTTGCTATCGATGTTTTTATTCGATTTGCAGGCCGAGATGAAACCGGCTGTGGGGATATTCGCGGCAGGGCTTATCGCGTGTATCACCGGAACTGTTGACGATGTACATGACATGAAGCCATATCAGAAGATACTCGGTCAAGTGTTGGCGGCTGTGGTTTTGGTTGTTGTAGGGATAAAACCAAACCTGGCGTTTATTACCGAACCGCTTGGATGGCAGGTGCCGCAAGCTGTTGAATACGGCGTTGCCTTTATTGTCAGCCTGGTGTTTGTTCTTGGCGCAACTAATTCGCTTAACCTGATCGACGGGCTTGACGGGCTTTGCAGCGGAGTTACCGCGGTAATAGCTATCGGTTTTACGGTGTTAGCGATCTTGCTGCAAACACAAAACCCGGAGAATCCTATCGGCAGTATAAGGATAATTATTTCGCTATGTCTTTTGGGAAGCGTGTGCGGATTTTTGCCGTTTAACTGGAACCCTGCGAAGATATTTATGGGTGATGCGGGGAGTTTGTTTCTTGGTACGATTAGTGCCGGAGTGATGATGCTGTTTGCTGCGGAGGA
>JAGLHQ010000396.1 GCA_023143375.1 Planctomycetota bacterium | reverse complement strand
CGCCAAAAAAAACAAACCCAATTTTGCGCACAATCAAATCAGCGGATTATCCAGCGAAGCTGGAGTGAAACTCGCCGAAGGAGAGCCTGACGGCTGCACAAAAAAACAAAATATGAATCGAAAATTTAATAGTAATAAGTGAGTTTGAGGTCTACTTTCCAGGAGTCGAGGCTGCTTTTTTCTTTTGTGAATTTTATCGTATCGCACTGCAGGTCGGGCCAACGGTACATCATTGATGACAGGAACTGTGTAAAGGTCGCTATGTCTGTCGGATTTATCTGGAGGGTTGCCCCTTTTGTTTTTTGTCCGCCGCGTTTCATATCGCGTCCGTCGTTGAGCGAATAGTTTGCTGGGATGATCTTCCACTGCTGTGCGTACTTTGCCACGGTTGTTGGATAATCGAACTGTGCGGATTTACCTTTTTGCTTTTCAAACTCCAGGCGTTCCGGGTCGATGTCTATTATCTTTGCTACGATGTCCTGTGCCTGTTTGTAATCTTTCTGAGCTCGTGTCCATTCCTTCGCGGCTGTTGGGTTTGAAATCGCCCACGTCAGCACCGCCCATAGAGTTGCTATGGCTGGTATTAGTACGAAATAGAAGTTTGTTTTTTTATAAAATTCCTGCATATCTGTCCTCTTATTTTGGTTCTATCGTTACTGTGAAAGCGTTCCTTGCTCCTGACTGTTTAAAGCTTTGCTGTCCTTTGGTCAGCTTTGGGTGATTCTCTATCGCTTTATAGAGTGCCAGTGTGCTTTTTAGGCTGTTGGTGTCGCCGATGACCCGCATTGTTTTTGTTGTTACCGAGATGGTGTTAATCTTTAAGTCGATGTTCTTAGGTGCGTTGTTTATCGCCTCGAAGATGAATGTCAGACGCGCGGTGACCGATTTCTCGTCGCCGAATGACTGTCCGGTTTTTATCCGCTGGAGCTTGTTGTATTCGCGTTTGAGCCTTGCGTGTATAGGTTCTACTTTTGGCGGAGCTTTTCCGAACATCACTGCCTTGTAGTCTTTGGATGATTTTTCGAATAGCTGCCTTATTCCTTTGTTCTTTTGCATTACTTTTATCTGGAAGTAGATGCCGAGGGCGATCATCAGGATCGTAAGTGATACTGAGATGGTTCGGAGCGTTTTTTCCAATATGCGTTTTCTGCCCTGGAAGGGGCTGAAGTCTTTGCGGAAATCGTTCGGCGTTGCTCTCGTTATCTCTGTAAGGGCAGCGGCGCATGCGGTGGTAAGGGCGACGGGATCTGTCGATTCGTCTATTGCCTCTGCGTCGAACCCGGCCAGTTCGCCGAGCGAAAAGCTTTCGGTCTCTACACCTGTGCGTGCGGCGAGTGCTTCTATGTCGAGGTTGTCTGTGTTGCCGGCGATCATCAGCGATGTGATCGGCTGATCGGGGTATCTTGATGACAGTGCGGCGCGTGTCATTGTTAGCTGGCGTGCGAGTATCGCTGTCTTGTCCTGCGACGGGTTTACGAGGAAACTTCTTACGATGGGGAAGAATCCGTGACGGGTCGGTTCGAGGCATAGGAGGTAACATGCGGTCGCTGAGAAGATCGCGAACAGCGGGTTTTGTCCTTCGTCGAGTTGGTGTTTATCTGCGATGAGCCTTGTTAGCGGTGCGATGTCCGGCTCGATGAAAAGCGGGTCGAGGTTGTATTGCTGGAAGTCGTTTAGGACTTCGGTTAGCTCGTTACGGCGGGCGGTGAAGACGGTGAGCGTCGATCCGTACGGGTCGGTTCCGGTGATGTTGAATGTTATTGCCAGGTCCATTGCGTCAGCGGCGACGGCTTCCTCGGCGTCGAAGTTTATTGTTTGCGTGATCTGTTTGTGGTCGGAGAACTCCGAGTGCAGGTCGTGCTGGATGTACATTGCACAGTCTGCGGCGATGGCGACGTCTGCGAATTTTATGTTTCGTGCGGCGATCTGTTTGGCGATCGCAGCGGCGAGTGAAGAAGGTTCATCGTCGCCGTTGGCTGAAACGGTGAAGGATTTGGTGACGGTCCTCGATGCGGCTGTGATCAGGGCGACGGTTGCGTAATCCCTCGATAAATATATGCCTAAGCAGTTTTTTTGTTCCACTTGTTACTCCAAAATCATGTTATTACCATCATTATATCGGTTTTTTGCCAATTCCGGCTTAAGTATCATTGTGTTATTATGGCGATCCTTTTGAAATTATTGCCTTCTTTAACGACTGTTGCGACGATGACGGTTTTTGCTCGTCCCGCGGCTGCGGTTACCTTTATCGAGAAATATTTGCTTGTTGTTGTAATGAAGCTCCCTGTTTTCTGGATCGAGTCGTTGTATCCGTAGAGCCTTGTTTCTAAGTCTTTGATGTCCTTTATCGGTTTTTCCTGTCTGAGTGTTATGATCTGATCGGCTATTTCTTCTGCGTCTCCTCCGAATGTGAAAGCTGCTTCGAGGATGTGTCTTGGAGCTGTGTTTATGTTTACCTTTTGCGATCCCCATAGAGCAAGGTACTTGACGGGAGTTTCGTGTCTTTTTCCGGTGTTTGGCAATGGTATCGAGAGTGCATCGGTATCTATCATCGGGCTGTGTAGGAGCTTTGCGAAATCGGTTGTGTGTCCGATTGCCGATCGGACGGTTGTTTTGATCGTTTTTGTTCTTGTGGTGGTTCGTGTGCGTCTTGAGGTTCTGCGTCCCCTTGTGACGGGCGTTTTTACCGGCACTCTTGTTGTTCTGACGATGTCTTTAGGGTTGATCGTAAACTGTTTTATTTCTGCGATATCATCGAGTTGTAATGCAAGCCCTTCTATTTGTTCGGCGTCCATCTGCATCCATTCCGCGAAAGTTTCGAGTGCGGCCTGGGCCTGTCTGTTTATTTTTTTGTCAGTTGTGATCGCCCATATAAGAGGCATTTTTGCGTTTTCGTCTTCGTATTGTATTGTTATTTTTGCATTGTTTATTTCGAACTCAACCGATTCGGCGATCTGCGGCCATGGTTGCCCGTAGGGCCCCGGTATTTGGAGATCGTTTGGATCGATCAACGGTATGTCGTCTTCTAAGTATAGCAATATCTCTTCCTTCGAGAGGTTTATCGCATTATCTGAAAGTCCCAAGAGAGATGAGAATTGGTCCAACAAATCGTTCTGTTCTTCTTCTGAGCTGTTGTCGAATTCTTCCAGCTCCAGCATGAGTTTTTCTGTCTGGGCAATCGCCCATTCATCGAGCATCTCCTGGTATTCGAATTTGTCCAGTGTAAACAGGTCGGAGAAGTCCGGTGACTCGGTTCTGTCGATTAGCGTTGGTTTTATATTTTTCAGATTCACCAGAGCATACTTTATTGCGGAGTTTGCGGCGTATTGCGCGTTTTGATAATCGATGAAGTATTGTTTTCTGTGCTCTGCGGTGGCGATCTTTGCCGAGAGCGAATATACGATCGATGCCAGTACTACGAGTATTACCAGTACAACTACAAGTGCCAGTCCTGTTTTGGCGGTTGTAGTGTTAAATTTTGTTTTTGTTTTTTTCATATATTACAATTCCAGCCCTGCCTGTTTCGGGTCGACATATGCGTCGGTATCATTAGGGTCGTAGCTGCTAAAGTCCTTTGCGACGAATTCAAACGCGATGGTTCTCGTTCTGTCTACGGCGATTGTTCTGGAGATGAGGTATTCTTCGGGAATCTCTGCTTCGCCGAACTCGTTTTCCTGTAATGGCGAGAATGAGATCGTCGCAAAAATCGCTTTTGGCAGTTTCGAAGGTGCCCATCTGTCGAGAAGTTGTTCATTGTTTACGACATTGATGGTGAAGTGTGTAAGTCCTATTGCCATTCTTACGAATATTTCTCCTTCGTCGTACGGAACGTCTCCGATCTCGCTTGCGATTTTTTTTTGGGTGTTCATTCCGGTATGCAGTCGGTAGAGGTTTAATGTGTCATAGAACGGATCGACGGCGGTCTGCCAGACGATCTCTTCGTAAGTCTGCTTTTTGTCCTTGCTGTCGTAGATGTGGTTTGTGATTATCATCCGGCATGTCTGGTATCCGCTGTCTAATTTGTGTGCGATCGAGATAGTTGTGTCGAATCCGGGGATCGCCAGCCG
>JAGLHQ010000395.1 GCA_023143375.1 Planctomycetota bacterium | reverse complement strand
CTCTTTCTCGGCCCCGGCATTGACATAATCGAAAAAGCAGGCGGTCTGCACAAATTCATGAATTACACAGGTGGCGGGGATGAAAAACAGTCACATGCGATATTCACAGACAGCGGCGGGTTTCAGATAATACGCAAGGACTTCAAGTTCAAAATAACGGACGAAGGACTCTCATTCAAGAACCCGAAGGATGGCAAAAAAACCATGTACAGTCCGGAATTCTGCATGCAGATACAAGCCGCCCTGGGCTCTGATGTGGCAATGGTACTCGACGACTGCCCGCCGTATGGCTCAACCCATGAAGAAGTCCTAAGGTCGCTTAACAGGACAACACTATGGGCAAAACGCTCCCTTGCGGCGCACGACAATCCCAACCAGATGGTATTTGCAATATTACAGGGCGGGACCTACGAAGACCTGAGGCGCATGGCAGTAGAGCAATTGCATGACTGTGATTTTGATGGATTCGGCATAGGAGGGCTATCCATCGGCGAGCCAAAAGAGGTCATGAACGAGGTCTTAAAAATGAGTGTGCCCATGATGCCTGAGGATAAGCCCAGATATCTCATGGGTGTTGGTTCACCGATCGACATCCTTGAAGCAATCGAAGTAGGGGTGGATATATTTGACAGTGCATACCCAACCCGAAACGCCAGACACCAGAGCGCCATGACATCACACAACACTCTTTATCTGGGGCGGGGCAAAATGCGCGAGGACTTCAGACCCATAGACGAAAACTGCGATTGTCCCACATGCAAAAACTACACGCGGGCGTATCTCTACCACCTGTTCCATGAAAAAGAGATGCTTGCTATGCGGCTTGTGTCTGTTCATAATATACATTTCCTGCAAAACCTTGTGAAAAATGCCCGCGTGGCGATTGAAGAAGGGAGATTTGCAGAATTTAAGGCAGCGTTTGTGGAACAATTCGTGAAAAAATAAACTTATACAAATTTATATCACTCGTGGCACCCAGATGTTGGGAATGAAACCAAAGTTTATTTAAATAGCAAAAACATGGTGTAATACTATGAAAAACGTCACCGTCGTGATACCCACAATCAATGAACCTGCAATCAAGGACGTGATCACACAGGCATTCGATGTCCTCGGAGATTATAATGTAGAAGTCCTTGTGGTGGATAAGTCAACAGATGACACGCCCCGCATGGCCGAAGAAGCCGGAGCGCGGATAATCACACAGCTTGGTATCGGATACGGTGATGCATACCTTACTGGTTTTAGTCACGTTAGTGATGATTGTGATTATATAGTGATGCTTGACGGCGATAATACATATGACCCCACAGAAATACCAAAACTTCTCGCACCTCTTGAAGCAAATACTGCTGATATGGTGATGGGCGACAGGTTCGCCGCAATGGAAGAAGGTGCAATGGGATATCGAAACAGGCTTGGAAACCGTCTTCTTACACGCTTCATCAATCTCTTGTATAGGTCAGATATAAACGATACCCAGTCAGGTTTCAGGGCATTTCGGGCGCAGGAACTGGAGGTTCTTGATATGAATGCTGGTGGCATGCCATTTGCAACAGAGATGATTATCGAGTCCATAA